>CAIPYV010000089.1 GCA_903869365.1 uncultured Chlorobiaceae bacterium | reverse complement strand
GGATACCGGGATAGGGATCAGTGAAAAAAATATTGAATACATCATGCATCCTTTCTATACCACCAAAGAGTCGGGAAAAGGCACTGGACTTGGTCTTTCGATAAGCTATGGAATCATCAAGGAGATGAACGGGGATATCAAAATCAAAAGCACATCAATGAACGGCACAACCGTTTTTATTACTCTCCCGAAGTCCGAAAAATAAAATCATCATATTTTCACTTTTCCCCTTGAATGCCCGAACAAAACCTTTTCAGTTGCTAAACCCATATCACAAGCGATCGAAACGGGTTTTTTTATGGTATTTATCATGAACAATTGTTATTTTTACAGAAAATTACCTTTCAGTTATTCATGATTTGTTTTTTCGGTATATTTCGTTTTTATCCTGAATTATTAAATACAATCTGCTTTCTGATAATCTGATTTTTATAAAACGGAGGTAAAATGCAAAGCAATCAGACCTTTGCCGATCTATTCAGGGCCGGAGGAGTAAGCCGCAGGGATTTTCTGAAGTTCTGCTCTCTTACCTCAGTCTATCTCGGCCTTTCTCCCTCAATGGTGCCCAGCATTGTTGAAGCCATGGAAAAAAAAGTGAGAACGCCGGTAATCTGGCTTCATGGTCTTGAGTGCACCTGTTGTTCCGAATCGTTTATCCGCTCTTCACACCCCACCATTGAGGATCTTCTTTTCAACATGATCTCCCTTGATTACGATGACGTATTGAGTGCAACTGCCGGCCATCAGCTTGAGGATGTACGTCGAAAGACCATGAAAGACTACAAGGGAAAATATATCCTTGCTGTTGAGGGTAACGTTTCCACAAAAGATGATGGCGTTTATTGCATGGTAGGCGGCGATTCATTCCTCAACACCATAAAGGAGACCGCGGCCGATGCTGCGGCCATCATCGCCTGGGGTGCCTGTGCTTCATTCGGCTGTGTACAGAATGCCCAGCCGAATCCATCCGGTGCTGCTCCCATATCCGATATTATCAAAGACAAGCCCATTGTCAAGGTTCCAGGTTGTCCGCCCATTTCTGAGGTTATGACTGGCGTTGTGACACACTTCCATACCTTCGGCACTCTTCCGGAACTTGACCGTTTCGGTCGTCCAAAAGCATTCTACAACACAAGGATACACGACAAATGCTACCGTCGGGCATTCTTTGAAGCAGGTATGTTTGTCAGAAGTTTCGATGATGAAGCCACACGAAAAGGGTGGTGTCTCTATAAAATGGGATGCAAAGGCCCTACCACCTATAACTCATGCTCAAAGATACAGTGGAACGGGGGAACCAGTTTCCCGATCGGTTCCGGTCATCCCTGCATCGGTTGTTCCGAGCCGAATTTCTGGGATAAGGGTCCTTTCTATACCAGGCTTGCCGAAGTTCCATTCCTCGGCAGTGACAGTAATGCCGACAAGATCGGTGTGATTGCCGTTGGTGCAGCCGCAGCTGGTGCAGCCGCTCATGCAGCAGTTACCGCGGTGAAAAAGGCAAAAGCAGGCAGTGAAGATAACGACAAAGCTTAACCCAGGAGTAGCTCATGGCCAAAAAAATAGTTGTTGATCCGATTCCCCGCATAGAGGGGCATCTTAGAATAGAAGCAAAGCTGAACGACAGTAATGTCATTGAAGATGCCTACAGCAGCGGTACGATGTGGCGCGGCATTGAGGTGATTCTCAAAGGGCGCGACCCGAGGGATGCATGGGCATTTACCGAACGTATCTGCGGTGTCTGTACGACGGTGCATGCTCTTGCTTCGGTACGTTGCGTTGAGGATGCTCTTGGGATCGATATCCCTGTCAATGCCCGTATCATCAGGAACCTGATGAACGCAACCCAGGTGACACAGGATCACCTTGTGCACTTTTACCATCTTCATGCGCTTGACTGGGTTGATGTTGTCAGTGCTCTCAAAGCCGATCCAAAACAGACTTCTGTTATCGCACAAAGTATTTCTGCATGGCCGAAATCATCGCCAGGTTACTTCAAGGATCTGCAGCAGCGCCTTGTTGGATTTGTTGAGAGTGGTCAGCTCGGTATCTTCTCAAACGGCTACTGGGGCCATGCAGCCTACAAGCTTCCACCAGAAGTAAATCTTCTTGCCGTAGCCCACTATCTTGAAGCGCTCGATTTCCAGAAGGAGATCGTGAAAATCCAGACAATTTTCGGCGGCAAGAACCCGCATCCGAACTATCTCGTTGGTGGTATGGCCTGCGCTATCGATCCCAACAAGGATACGGCCATCAATATTGAACGCCTGTCGATGATTAAAAAAATTATTGACGATACGACCACCTTCATCGACCAGGTCTACATACCTGATCTGCTTGCAATTGCAGGATACTACAAGGGATGGCTGCATGGTGGCGGACTTGGCAACTACCTCAGTTACGGAGATTTTCCTGAAACTTCTCTTGCTGACTTCAAGACTCTCCTCTGGCCAAGAGGTGCTATTCTCAACAAGGATCTCAAGACCGTTATCGATGTTGATCCAAGGGATGCCGCACAGGTTACTGAAGAGGTCAGTCACAGCTGGTACACCTACTCAAAGGGTGACGGCAAGGGACTTCACCCATGGCAGGGAGAGACCACTCCGAAATATACCGGACCAAAGCCGCCCTTTGAACATCTCGATACCGATAAAAAGTACAGCTGGCTCAAGACCCCCCGCTGGAAAAACCACCCCATGGAGGTCGGCCCGCTTGCCCGCGTTTTGATTGCCTATGCCAAGGGTGATCCTATGATCAAGGATACCGTCGGTCTGGTGCTCTCCACGCTTCAGGTCGGTCCGGAAGCTCTCTTTTCGACACTTGGCCGTACTGCCGCAAGAGGTATTGAGTGCAAGCAGACGGCAGGCTTCATGCGACATTACTATGACCAGCTTGTTGCCAATATCAAAACCGGCGATTACCGCACCTTCAACAGCGATCGCTGGGATCCGTCAACCTGGCCCGCAGAGTGCAAGGGATTCGGCTATACTGAAGCCCCGCGCGGTTCTCTCGGTCACTGGATTCATATCAGCGACAAAAAGATCAAGGAGTACCAGATTGTTGTGCCTTCCACCTGGAATGCCTCCCCTCGGGACGCCAATGGCAATTCAGGAGCGTACGAGTCAGCACTGAAGGGTACACCCATGATCAATCCCGAACAGCCGCTTGAGATTCTCAGAACGGTGCACTCTTTCGATCCGTGCCTTGCCTGTGCTTCTCATCTGTTCGACATGAACGGTAACGAGATCACATCGGTTAAAATCGTTTAAAAGGAGTCAGTTATGGGGAGAATAATTGAAGAAATCTACGTATGGAGGCTGCCTGTCAGGCTTTATCACTGGATTAATGCCTTGTGCACGGTAGCACTCTTTGTAACCGGTCTGTATATTGCCGCTCCCTTGTTCAACCCGCCTCTTGGTGAGGCGGTCTGGTACAAGGGTATGTCCTGGTGGAGGTATCTGCATTTTGCCTCCGCGTTTATTTTTGTCGCCAACTTCCTTTTTCGCATGTACTGGGCGGTGTTCGGTGGCGATAAATATGGTCGATTTGGCGGTTTCAGGCCATGGTCGCCTGCGTGGTGGGGAAAGCCTTTCCTCGAGCAGGTCGAGTCATATCTTTTCCTGCGTTCAGAAGAGCCGAACTATGTCGGACACAATCCTGTTGCAGCCTTGGCTCACTTTCTGTTCATTTTTTGCGGATCAAGCTTCATGATCTTTTCCGGGCTTGCCATGTACGGCGAAAACAATCCTGGCGGGTTCAATTCAGTCTGGTTTGGATGGATGATACCGCTTTTCGGTAGTAGTTACACCCTGCATTGGGCCCATCATCTTATGGCATGGATTTTCCCGATCTACCTTATTATGCATCTTTACGCCGTCTTCCGTCACGATGTGGTCGATCGTACCAGTGTTACCTCTTCAATTGTTACCGGTTACAAGCACAAGGTAGAGGAAGAGCCTGTCTGATGAGTCTTGTGCTTTTCTTTTTCGTTCACGGAAAACAAGGCCTGTTGCTGGGGTGACTCTCATCCCCAACAGGCTTTTTCCTTTTGTTTCAATCAATTATGGTATACAGTGAAATATAATCGTATCAATATTTTAGGTCTGGGCAACATGCTCTACGGCGACGAGGGATTCGGTGTGGCCGCCCTCAAGACTCTGCAGGAATCATCAACCTTTCCCGAGTCCGTCCAGTGTATCGATGGCGGAACACAGGGTATCTACCTGCTCGATTTCATCGAGTCGGCCGATGCCGTCATTGTTTTTGACGCACTGATCCCCCTCGACTATGACCGCCGAGTCTACGTCTATCGCAATGATGAACTACCAGCTTTTATCCATCGCAAAATGTCCTCTCACCAGATGGGATTCAGCGAAATGCTCGGCATAGCCAAGCTCCACGGTAAAATGCCTCAGGAGATTGTCATGATAGGAGCCCCCCCGAAAGATCTCGAACTCAATATTGGCTTAAGCCCCGAACTCACCCTCCTCCTCCCGGAAGCAGTGGAACAGGCAAAAACAATCATCACCACCTGGTTATCCGAACGATAGCACACCTATCTTCAATTCTCAGTACTCGGCACTCGTCCCTCAGGACTATCTTTCACGGCTTGATCAGACGCAGAAATTCATTCCTTGTCGATTGCGAGGTGATAAATTGTCCCGACATGGCCGACGTCGTCGTTATTGAGTTCAGTTTTTCAACACCGCGCATCACCATGCAAAGATGTCGAGCCTCAATCACCACCCCTACACCTTTCGGGTTCAGAACATTCTGGATGGCATCCCTGATCTGCTGAGTCAATCTTTCCTGCACCTGAAGGCGGCGGGCAAAAACCTCAACGACACGTGCAAGCTTTGACAGTCCTACAATTTTTCCATCAGGAATATAGGCCACATGCGCTTTGCCGAAAAAGGGCAGCATGTGGTGCTCACACATGGAAAAAATATCAATATCCTTGACAAGAACCATCTCATCATAGCTCTCTGTAAACAGAGCATTCTTCAAGAGCTCTTCAGGATCCTGCCGGTAGCCTTTTGTGAGAAAACGAAGCGACTTGGCCACCCGTTCAGGGGTTTTCAGCAGACCTTCGCGTCCGGTGTCTTCACCGATGCCTTCGAGCATTGCTGTTACCGCATCCGTCATGCTGCCGATAATCAGAGGGTCGGTTTCAGGTATCTCTATAAGGCAATCATCATCATCGCAGCAACTACCCCGGCCTGAAGGTAACGTGTTATTCGCCGAGATAGCGGACGGCATTTTTTCCTGTTTCATATATTTTTACCTCATGGAGAGCAAGCTCCCGGTTATTGATGTTATGCATTCGTTGTTCCAGTATATCCCATAGCAGAACGGCAAGCACTTCCGTGGTAGGCACACACTCCCTCAGTTCAGGAACGTCATGATTAAGGTGCTTGTGATCAAATCTGTTGATGATCTCCTCTTCAAGAATAGCTTTAAGCTCTTTCAAATCGAAAAGAAAACCAGTTTTGCAATCAACAATGCCACAGATGGTAATATCAACCAGATAATTGTGACCGTGTCCATATTTATTGCTGCACTTTCCGTAAATTTCAACATTTTCAGTTTCCGTACACTCTGGATTGAACAGGCGGTGTGCGGCATTGAACTCTATTGTTCTTGAAACGTATACTTTCCTTGGCTTCTGCAAGAGGTCATTCATAAAGCGGCATTAAAGGTGTTTTTTTATGATTTAAGTAACGGGTATTGTTGATTATAAGTTTCATGAACATGCATAAGGCTCAGATGCTGATTTCATAGCAGGACTCTTTTAAATCACTATTCCATATCCCATGCATACAACGGTAACATTTTATGAAAAATTACCTCTTTACGGCACGAACGATCAAGGCCTGAAGACCCTTTTCGATGCATCTTCAGAGCTCTTGGGGTCTGGCGATTCTGCAGCCTCTCCGATGGACATCGTTCTTGAATCCCTTGGCGCCTGCTCCATGATGGATATCATCAGCATTCTCAAAAAAATGAGAAAGGAGTTGGTGACCCTTGAAGCCGGCCTTGAAGCCCAGAGAGCTGAAAAACACCCAAAGATCTTTACCGCCATACAGATTAAGTATCGCCTCGTCAGCCCTGATTGTACACCTGCAGACCTGGAAAAAGCCGTTCGTCTTTCAATGGAGACCTACTGCAGCGTTGCGGCCATGATCAGAGCCTCCGGGTGTGTTATAACCTGGTCAACTGAACTTGTGCCGGAGTAGTGAGAGAAGAACAGTTATGCACGGATATTTCCAATCTACTGTTGCAGCACGCGGATCTTGTCAATAATCTCTTTATAGGGGTTTTCAGCAAGATCGGTTCCATATTCAGGAAGCGTCACCTGCTTGGCGACGATTTCAAGGATGTGGCGATTGAGATGCTGTGCAATTTCAAGCATACGTGACTGATGGTGCTCAAGTTCGTAATGGATGAACTTTTCGACATGATGTTTTTTCATTTTCTCAAGAATATGAGCCATCATATCGGCATCGATATGCTTTGAAACCTCGCTGAAGTATACAAGCGGCAGGTCGTTGGCGTATCCTGTAGCTTGATCAACGCCCATTTTGCGACAAACCCCTGCGGCAATCTGCGGACGTATATACTCCACCATCAGAGGAATCACCATGAAATGAGGGATATACTTGACAATCATGCTGATAGCACTGTAGAGATCTTCAAATCCTTCCGTTTTATGGCTTACCAGAGTACTTGCCCATGAGGCTACCTGCTGCTGCTGATGTGACGGAAGTTGGTGCAGTACTTCCGGCACAGGAAGGTTGGTCCATGCCAGCAATTGTTCCAGATCAATAATTTGCGCTTCACTCATGGGGTGCTGTTTCTGCGGGGTTTTAAGGAAATCCAGAGGTCGGATTAATAAATGCTTAGTTTATTAAAAAAAATAGAGAACATAAAACCATGAAGAATAAATAATCCGTATTCTTCATGGTACGCAATAGGCTTAATCGTAGATTCAAGCAACAGATGAACAAAACCTCCGCACTTTCCTTCCTCACAGCCATTCCCTCTCCACTTCTTCTTGACGGTGGTTACTCGAAGTTCGGGCATCAGTTTTTTATGGCAACACAAGCCGGTCTGATCACCATCGATTTTCAAGTGTATGACCCTATCCTCGGCCCGATAGAGTACTCAGAGGCAGAGTATATTGAAATCACAGAAATAGCCAAAGGGTGCGGCTCCATCGCAGACAACACCGATCTTGCCCCTGATGAACAGTTATTCCTCTTTAACAATGCTCTACCCGGGATAAAATACTGGGCCTTCCAACCCTACGACAATGCCCCCCTCGAAGCCTTCACCTTCTCCTCAGATAAATCTGTTGTTGAGAAAAAATTCCTTGATGAATATAGCAGCAGCGACATCAAACCCTGGGAATCCATGGATGAACCTGCACTGGTTAAGTGGGCAAAAAAAATCACCCGATTCCTCCATCTCCATATCAGCCCTATATAGTCCTCTTCGTCGTATAAGTCCCATAGAAAACCAGCTGAACCATGGGTCTCAAATCAACCGAACATCTAAATTTTCTCTCTTTTTATGTGTATCTTTTGTTATAAATCTTGCTTCCCAGTAACGGTTTGTAAGCTTTCTTGTTAAATCCATAAACATGAAGAGATGAAGATGAACAACGTTGGATATTTCAAAAAGTACACACTGCTCGCTCTGGTATTGAGCTTTATGTTCTATGGTAATGTATCTGCCGGAATGCCTGCCCTCCCAGATGCAGCGAAAATGCTGGATATGACCTATGTGTTTGATGAAAACACCATTTACTGGCCGACCGCAGAGCCATTTACCCTTGCAAAATTAGACTGGAAAGTCACTCAGGGAGGCTGGTGGTACGCTTCCAATAATTATGGCGCATCGGAACATGGAGGTACCCATGTTGATGCTCCGGTTCATTTTAAAGAAAAAGGACGAACCATAGATCAGATTCCCTTGAGCGAATGGATTGGGTCTGCCGTTAAAATTGATGTTGCTGCAAAATGTTTGAACAACCGAGACTATCAGTTGACGGTACTAGATGTCAGGCAATGGGAAGAAAAAAATGGCAGGTTGCCTGAAAATGTATGGGTGCTGATGTACACCGGTATTGATACCAGATATTATCCTGACCGGAAAAAAGTGCTTGGAACGGCCAAAAAGGGAGTGGAAGCTCTGCCGGAATTAAGCTTTCCCGGTTTTTCAGCAGAGGTTGCCGAGTTTCTGGTTAAAGAGAGAAACATCAAAGGTATAGGTTTGGATACGCCAAGTATTGATCATGGAAAATCAAAAGATTTTCAAGTGCATAGAATATGCTTTGCAGCCAATAAACTGGCCATTGAAAATATTGCCAACCTTGACCAATTGCCAGAGAAAGGAGCAATGCTTTATGTCATGCCAATGCTGATAAAAGATGGCACCGGTTCACCAGCCCGCATTTTTGCAGTGCTCCCTTGAATCGTTTGTTAAAAGGTAAAACCACAGCATTGTTTAAAGTTTCACTCTTACCCTGCTGAGTAGTATATTGTGAAAACAAAAAAAGTGAGTATTTGTAGGGTCTATCCGGTTTTTCTCCGGTTAGACACAGTACAGTGGAAGCTGCCCTGCATACGGAGATGCATTGAAAGAGAAGGGCGTGTGTATAGTCAGAAAGAAATCGCCCGGAATATTACCGGGTTTTTTTGTGGTGTTTTTATCGTGTCGCTTCGGAATAATAATATCGATAAAGATTTTATATATAATCAGATAGGATAAGGAAGAAAAAGAATATGGTGCTGTTAACAGTAGAAGGATTAGAAAAAAAATATGGTCTGAAGCACTTGTTCGAGGATGTCTCGTTCGGCATAGATGACCGCGACAAGATTGGTATTATAGGCGCGAACGGTAGCGGGAAAAGTACCCTTTTGAAAATCCTTGCCGGAGTTGAGACTCCTGATAAGGGTAAAGTTATGGTGGCAAACCAGAGAACAATAGCCTATCTGCCCCAGGATTCCCCGTTCGACCCAGAGGATACGGTGCTTCAGGCTATTCTGAAATCGAGCGGCAAGGTCATGGACCTTATCTATGAATATGAGATGGTCTGCGAGGAGCTTGAAACGAAGCATACCGAGGATCCTTCCCTGATTGACCGCATGAGTTATCTTGCACATGAACTTGATGTATGCGGTGCATGGGAACTTGAGTCAAACGCCAAGACGGTGCTTGGCAAGCTTGGGCTCTACGATCTTACGGCTCTCATGGGAACGCTTTCCGGTGGTCAGCGCAAGCGGGTTGCCTTGGCTCATGCGCTTGTTGTACCGAGTGACGGGCTTATACTTGATGAACCCACCAACCATCTTGATGCCGACAGCGTTGAGTGGCTCGAGAACTATATCAGACGCTATCAGGGTGCAGTGATTCTGATCACACACGACCGTTATTTCCTTGACCGTGTCGCTACACGGATGATAGAGATGGATGGTCGCACAGCCATCACCTATACTGGAGGATATTCGAGCTATCTGGTTCAGAAAGCCGAGCAGGAAGAGCAGGCCATAAGGGATGATCGCAAACGTTCCGCCTTAGTTCGCCAGGAACTTGACTGGATGAGAGGGGGCTGCAAGGCACGTACCACCAAACAGAAAGCTCGTATGATGCGAGCAGAAACTCTTGTCTATGCCCCTAAAAAGGAGAAGCAGAAAGAGCTTGAAATCGGCTTTGGTGCAGGTCGTCTTGGCGATAAAATCATGGAGTTTCACAAGGTTTCGAAATCCTACGGCGACAAGGTGCTGCTTCACGACTTTGAATATCATCTGCAGAAAGGCGACCGTATTGGTGTTATCGGACCGAACGGTTCAGGCAAAACAACCCTTTTCGATATGATCACCGGACGCGTTCAGCCCGATAGCGGCCATATCGAACTTGGCAAAACGGTCAACATCGGGTACTACGACCAACAGAGCAGGGGACTTGACGACTCCAAACGGGTGATCGAATATATTCAGGAACATGCCGAGCAGATCAAGACCAAAGACGGTATGGTCTTTTCAGCCTCCAAAATGCTTGAGCGCTTTCTTTTCGCACCATCAACCCAGTACAGCTATATACGCACTCTTTCCGGAGGCGAGCGCCGACGGCTCTATCTGTTAAAGCAGCTTATTGATTCTCCAAATGTGCTGCTTCTTGATGAGCCTACCAACGACCTTGATATCCCGACACTCAGGGTGCTGGAAGACTATCTCGACACCTATCCTGGCTGCCTTATTGTTGTCAGTCATGACCGGTATTTTCTTGATCGCACTGTTGAGTACATTTTTGCCTTTGAGGAGAATGGTGTGATCCGTCGCTATCCTGGAAACTACACACTCTATCTTGAACTGAAGGCTTCTGAAAAAGGGGAGAATGAAAAGAAGCCGGTAAAAAAAGCTTCGGAGGCACTAAAACCGGCGGTGGCTCCTTCAGCAAAGTCCGGTAGCCTTACCAGTAAAGAGAAACGTGAACTCGAGCAGCTTGAACGGACAATTCAGGAAGCTGAAAACCGTCAGTCTGAAATAGCAGGACGTCTCGCATCCGCCGGGAGCGATTTTGAGTTGCAGCAGAAGCTTGGTGCGGAGCTGCAGAGCCTTCAGCAGCAGCTTGACAAGGAGATGTCGCGATGGACTGAACTTGCAGAGCAGTCCTGAGACCGACTTGTACGAAAACATTGTTATTATGGAGCATACAGCAGCAGGTATCCTTAAAATTCTTGAAGGATTAGCAAACCCTGAGGCGGCAAAGTTTGCTCAAAGGTTTTTCAAGACAGGAGCAGGTCAGTACGGCGAAGGTGACCTTTTTCGAGGAATTCGCGTTCCTGTTTTGCGTAAGTTCTCTGTTACGCTCGATGATATCCCGTTGTCGGAAGTTATCGAGCTTCTTTCTTCTCCTTATCATGAAGACCGTCTGCTTGCCATGCTCTTGCTGATGCGTCGTTTTAAAAAGAGCAAGGAGGCTGATCAGGAGCGGATATATACTATCTATCTTACGCATACTGACAGTATAAACAACTGGGATCTGGTAGATATTTCTTCCGCACATATTGTTGGGCGCTTTCTTTTCAGTCGCGACAGAGCACCGCTCTACACTCTTGTCCATTCAGACAACCTCTGGGAACGCCGGATTGCCATAACAGCCACATTTCATTTCATCCGTCAGGGAGAGTTCTCTGACACCATTGCTTTATCAGAAATTCTGCTTCAGGATAAAGAGGAGCTGCTTCACAAAGCAACGGGCTGGATGCTCAGAGAGGTCGGTAAACGCGATATGGCTCTGTTGGAATTTTTTTTACTGAAGCATTACATTGTTATGCCGAGAGTCATGCTGCGATACGCCATTGAACGGTTTCCAGAAGAGAGACGTCAGCACTATCTGAAAGGTCTCTTGTGAAATAACATATCATTTCCACGCTCCCCATCGAGCACAAATCCGCACACCTGTGCGGATTTGTTGATTAATAACAAAAAAACAAAGTCAAAATAATTTTCTTCTTCATCAGCCTCAAAAAATTATTTTTTTGTAACTCTCTTAAATAATGCAGGTTATCGTTCTATAGATGAATTATCTATATCTTAATTTGTATACTGGCACATGATATGCATCTCTTCTTTCGTGAGGCAAACCGTCCCTCTCTTTACCAGACGGTACTTATAGATCACAAACTGGAGAATATCATGGCAGTAGAAAAAACAATCGGATCATCAAGCCTCGTAGAGGTTATCGATCGTATCCTTGATAAGGGTGTAGTTGTAGACGCATGGGTCAGAGTATCGCTTG
>CAIPYV010000088.1 GCA_903869365.1 uncultured Chlorobiaceae bacterium | reverse complement strand
GGCTATCGGGCAGGTTCATGCTGAACTGGCGGCACAAGCTTCCCGTGCGGTTAACACAAGCCTGACCCTGCGCAACTGGCTTATCGGTTGTTATATCGCTGAATATGAGCTCAATGGCTCCGACCGTGCAGTGTATGGTGATAAGGTACTTTCAGCACTTGCCGGGCGACTGCATGACGTCAGCAACTGCAATCGCCGCCAGCTCTATGACTATCTTCGATTCTACCGAACCTATCCGCAGATTGTGCAGACACTGTCGGCACAATTGCGTCCGTTGCTGCCATTGTCAAAGCTTGACCAATTCGACAAAGTGCCGACGGCGTCGGCACAATTGAAGCTTGCTTCAGATACATTGCTCTCCCGCCTCTCCTACAGTATGTTCAAACTACTGGTTGGGCTGAACGATGCGACCAAACGCAGCTTTTATGAGGTAGAGTCTCTTCAGGGAAGCTGGACGGTGCGTGAGCTGAAACGGCAGATTCACAGTCTCTACTATGAACGCTCCGGCCTTTCCCGCGACAAGCAAAAGCTTTCGAGGCTTACTCACCAGCAGGCAGAGCGGCAAGGCCATCAACTTGATATCCGCGATCCCTATCTGTTTGAATTTCTTGGACTGAAATCCAAAGAGGTCATGGGAGAATCTCAGCTCGAAGATCTGCTTATCGACAAGCTTGAAGATTTTCTCCTTGAACTGGGGCACGGCTTCTGCTTTGAAGCACGCCAGAAACGAATACTGATCGGCGATGAATACTACTTTGTCGATCTGGTTTTTTATCATCGTATTCTGAAATGCCATGTGTTGGTTGAGCTGAAACTTGCCGAGTTCAGCCATGAAAACATTGGTCAGCTCAATACCTATGTGAGCTGGTACAGAAAGTGCATGATGCGTGAGGATGACAATCCACCCATAGGAATTCTTTTGTGTACTCATAAGAACCACTCTCTGGTTGAGTTTGCTTTGGCAGGGATTGATAATCAGCTTTTTGTCTCCAAGTATCTGCTGGAGTTGCCAAAGAAAGAGGAGATGCAGCGTTTTATTGAAGAGCAACTGGCAGCGGGAGATGGTGACAATGCAGATAGCCAGCAAACGAGGGGAATGGAATCCTCAGATGACGAGGGAGGTAACTGATGGCCCGAGGACGACCAAAAAAGAGCGGTGCCACAGATATGTTTGCCGCACCGGCAGCTTCGGGCGGAAAGAGCGGCAATAAACCGCAGGTGCCTTTTGCTTTCAAGCTGGTACTTAACCAGTGGATGCTATCGTTGTTCAAGGTGAAGCGATTTGAGGATCTGGCCGAACATTTGCGTAACGAGGCACAGGAGAGGTTGGATGAGCATAATGTCCACCACTTTCACCATGCCCTTACAGCGCAGCTCTTTAATATGACAGAGCTTACTACTGAGCTACTGCTGGAATATGATGAGAATATTGTCCGCCACACCATGCGGCTCAATGAACGGCGTATCACACGCGGGGAGGAGTCGATTGTCTGGAAATACTTTCAGTATCTCACCCTGCTTTTTACCGAGATCTATCTTGACCGCTATTTCAGTGATCCGGATGCGCTCCTCAGGGAGTTGAACATACAGGTTGCAGCTTACAATGTGGAGAAATCCGAAGCCGACCAGATCACTCCTTTTGATGCAGAGGCTGAAGCCTGGCCTCAAATCAACAAGCTTGCATACTGGAGTGCCACCGGCAGCGGCAAGACGCTGCTCATGCATGTCAATATTCTGCAATACCAGTTCTACCTTAAAAAATATGGTCACCGCCGCTCACTCAACCGTATTCTGCTGCTTACTCCGAATGAGGGGCTGTCACAGCAGCACCTCCGGGAATTTGATGCGGCAGGCATTCAGGCCGAGCTGTTCAGCAAGGATGGTCGAGGTTTGTTTTCGAGCCATGCGGTCGAGATTCTTGAGGTGACCAAGCTTCGTGAAGAGGCCAAAGAGAAGACCGTCGCCATCGACGCATTTGAGAATAACAATCTGGTGCTGGTGGATGAGGGACATCGTGGAACAAGTGGCGGCGAGGAGGGTGCCTGGATGAAGGCACGCAATGCCCTCTCTGAAAAGGGATTTTCTTTTGAGTATTCGGCTACCTTTGGCCAGGCAGTAAAGGGCAAGACGAATCTTATTTCGCTCTATGCCAAGTGCACGCTTTTTGATTATTCGTATCGCTATTTTTATGGTGATGGTTTTGGCAAGGACTACCAGATTCTCAATCTTGATGAAGGGACGCAGCAGAACCATCTTGAACTCTATATGGTGGCATGCCTTCTGTCGTTCTATCAGCAGCAGCGGTTATACCGGGAGCAGGAGGCGACGTTCCGACCGTTCAATATCGAGAAGCCGCTCTGGATATTTGTTGGCGGGAGCGTTACAGCTACACTGGCCGCTCGGGATGCTTCGGATATTGTCGAGATTTTGCAGTTCCTTTCACGCTATGTTTCTGACCGTTCAGGCAGCATCCAGCGGGTGGAGCGCGTTTTGAACCAGGGTATTGAAACTGCTGCGGGCAAAAACCTCTTTACAGGTCGTTTCACCTATCTCAATACCTGCGGGCTTACCCCTGCGCAGGTATTTGATGATACGCTTGCGACGCTGTTTAATGCTCCGGGTGGTGGTCATCTCTCTCTGGAAAACCTGAAGGGGGCGACCGGTGAGGTGGCCTTGCAGTTGGGGGCTGAAAATAAACCTTTCGGCGTTATCAATGTCGGTGATGATGCCAAACTGGTGAAACTGTGTGAGGAAAACGGTATTGCTACTGGTGAGCGTGAATTTAAGGGCTCTTTGTTCCATGAGATCAACAAGCCGCACTCACCGATTAACCTTCTGATAGGGTCGAAGAAATTTACTGAGGGGTGGAGCAGTTGGCGAGTATCTACCATGGGGCTGATGAATGTTGGCAAAGGCGAGGGGTCTCAGATTATCCAGCTTTTTGGCCGGGGAGTGCGCCTAAAAGGTTTTGCCCGAAGCCTGAAGCGCAGCAACAAGACGCAGTTGCCGGAGGGTATCGAACGACCACGTCATATCGGGATACTTGAAACGCTTGGTATTTTCGGTATTCATGCAGATTATATGGCACAGTTCCGCGATTATCTTGAAGAAGAGGGATTGCCAACCAATGACGACCGAATCGAGTTTCTTCTTCCGGTCATTAAAAATCTTGGATTGCAGCCTCTCAGGATGATCAGGCTGAAGAAGAGCATTAACGGGGTGAGTACGGATTTCGGTGACGCGTTCCGTAAGCTTGGACCCATTCCGACGGTTATGAAACCGGACACAGCACGTGAACAGGGAACTTTGTATTTGCAAAAAAATCAGGTCGTGCTCAATTGGTATCCCAAGATACAATCCCTGCGTTCGAGCGGCCTGAAGGGTGGCGATGCAGAAGCGGCGCCCAATCAAACACATTTTACCCCAAAGCACGCAGCATTTCTCGATATTGACCGGCTTACCTTTGAACTTGAACGGTTCAAGGCAGAGCGGGGCTGGTATAACCTCAATCTTACCTGGCAGAATATTCAGGAACTTCTTGCGGATCAAAGCTGGTACCGGTTACTGATTCCGGCAGAAGAGATGGCGTTCAATTCTTTTGAAAAGGTACGGTTATGGGAGGAAATAGCTCTCTCTTTGCTCAAGGAGTATACCAAGCGTTATTACACGTTTCGCAAGCGTGAGTGGGAGCTGCCGCATCTGGAGTATCGCGATCTGGAGGCTGATGACCCGAATTTTCTCTGCACAAAGGAGTCGCCGGATGAGGGTTACTACCGTATCATGATCGACCGGTCGCAGGATGAGATCGTTTCAAAACTTGAGGAACTTAAGCGCTCAATCGAGCAGGGTGTGCTCAAGCCCTGGGAGTTCCGGGGCATGAAGGCTATCTGGTTTGGGAAAAACCTTTACCAGCCATTGCTCTATCTCGATCAGAAAGTAAAAGTCGTTGAAATCACTCCCGCACCGCTCAATAAAGGTGAACGCCAGTTCGTTGAGGATCTTAAAGCATTCCATGATGGCACTCCTGAATTTTTCAATTCAAGGGAGCTTTACCTGCTCAGAAATCTGAGCAAGGGGCGGGGAGTTGGATTTTTTGAAGCGGGTAATTTCCATCCGGACTTCATTCTCTGGTTGATTGAGAATGGTAAACAGCGCATCATTTTTGTTGATCCCAAGGGCATCTTTAACCTTGGGCCGACTGATCCCAAGATCCAGTTTCATGAAACCATCAAAGAGATCGAGCAACGCCTTAATGACCTGACAGTGAGCCTGCACTCTTTCATTGTCTCGAACACCTCATCTGCGATAATGAGGACGCACTGGAATATGGAGAAGCCTGAAATGCAAAAGCGAAATATCCTTTTTCAGGAAGAGGATGGGGATAGCTATGTGAGGAGTATGCTGGAAGCTGCGGGGAGAGGATAATTCGAGCTGGACGCATTGACACTGAAGAAAGAATTCAGAATGAACTCAAAGGATAAAGGTCAATTAACCTCCTGACTTCATACATAACAATCGTTAAGAACCCCGGAAAGTCAATAAAATCAAGGGATATTTTTGGCTTTGCCTTTGTAGTGCCTAATGAAATATATTATTTGATTTTTCGTTTTTATTTTGTATTTTTCTGGTAAAGTATTTCTCATTTTATCAGAATGCTCCATGTTCGTGCGTGTCAAATCAACTCCG
>CAIPYV010000087.1 GCA_903869365.1 uncultured Chlorobiaceae bacterium | reverse complement strand
CGACTCCGTTGTATAGCCGGGTGCCTGAAGGTGCCTTAGTCGAGGCTTGAGCCCAGTGCGGTGAAAGTCGCACGCTGGGTTCTTAGGGGACGGTGGCGCAGTAATGCGCTGCTGTTACCCGACAAATACGGCTTGCAGGATTCCACTATCGAAAAAATCAGCGCACTCCTTTCACACTACCCGCAGGTGGAGCAGGCTACTCTCTATGGTTCCCGTACCGCCGGCAACTACAAGAATGGATCAGATATTGACCTGACACTCTATGGCGAAGCACTGACTTGCAGCACGCTGAATAAAATCATCGATGATCTTGACAGCCTTTATCTACCTTATACCGTCGACCTCTCTATTTTCGCCACTATCAGCGACCCCGATATCATTGATCACATCCAACGCGTCGGTGTTACGTTCTATAAACGAAATTTCAAACTCCCCACTGTCATTTCACCCTGACAGTGAGAAATCCTCCTTTCTCACTCGCTGCTCAGTCATGTTTCCTCCTCTGATTTCTCCAAATTAAAGTTCCGACTGATGTTATACAACCCCGTTAGTTCAGGTGGAATTGATGAATGCTGAGACATTGCAATCAGGATTTCTGCTGATTACAACATCAGACGCATTAAAAAGCGGGAAGCATGGTACATGAACCGGGTGAGTTTCAACGTGGTAAGTGTGGTGGTAGCAACCGCCTGGCTATGAATGCTGTTTGAAGACGGTTTTGGCAATAGCATGCCGGATCATATCCTTGGTTGTAAAGGCTGAATGAATGAGATGGACTCGTTGTTCAATGCCTGTCTGACCTTTTTGCCTTGCACAGATTTCACGTAGCTTCGGAGCAAACCCTACGCCAATCAGACGGATGCCTTCTATGATACCAGTGGTTGCTTCCACAAGAAAAATTGCAATCGCATTTGTTTCTGACGCTATCCAGATTCTTCGGGTTTCATCATCAAATTTTGATATATCAAAGGAGATATCAATACTGAAATTCTCTCCGAAATCCACGATCAGAAAAGGAATATCGCGCTGTTCAAAGAGTGATGCGGTGATTGTTCCTTTTGTAAACAGCTTTTTTTCTTTGCGCGAGATCTTTTTGAGTGCCATCAGGATATGGAAAAACCCTTCTGTCGGTATCGCCACATTCATTTCCCGGCCTGTACAGTAATCTTCATGAGGAAAAAGTTGTCCTACGGTGTATGCATCCATAATTCTGAAGGTTCTGACCGGTTAGTGCTGGAGTGATGAGTTGTAAGGTAAAAAAGGATTTAAAAATACTAAAGAGCCTGATTGAAGGGGGGATTCTGGTTCTGGTGATTTCCCGAACCCTGCGCACCCGACAGCGAAGCTGATTTTCTGACAGTGTTCATTTGGATGTTTTATTCACAATTTCTTGCTCTCATGTTGATCCGAACCGTAAAGATTGAGTTGCTTGCGGTAATAGGCAAAAGCCTCTTCCTGGCGGACAACACCGAGCAACATATTGTTTTTGTCATTAAGGACCGGCAGCATATTGAAATCGGTAATCTCAAAGAGCTTCAGCGCCTCGTCTAGTTTTGTTGTGTCATACAATACTGGTACATCTTTTTTAACAATGTCCTCGGCAATCAATCCAACCAAAGAATCTTCTTTAAGAAGAATTCTCATCTCATCAAGGCTGATGATGCCTGAAAATCGTCCATCATTATCGGTCACCAGAAAACTTGATTCAGGGGTATTGAAAAAAGTATCGATCATGCTTACGGCACTTTCCGAAACATTGAATTTTACATAATCAGTTTTCATGACTTCAGCGATGCTGATATGCTCTGCAACTGTAACTGCAATACCAAAGCCTACTTTCACTCCTTCTTTTTCAAGAACATAGGTTTCCATGGAATGTCGATATGTAAGACGTGCAACAAGTGTCGATGTCACAGCAGCAAACATTATGGGCAGCACAATCTCATAGTTTCCGGTAACTTCAAACAGAATGAGGATGACCGTCAAAGGTGCTCTCATGATGCCTGCCGTCAAAGCACCCATACCCACAAGAGCGTAAGCCCCTGAGGTAGCCGTGATCTTAGGAAAAAGCAGGTGAACAATCTTGCCGAACATCCCGCCAAGCATCGCTCCCATTTTCATGGCAGGAGCAAACATGCCGCCTGATCCTCCGGAACCAACAGTCAGAGCTGCCACAACCGGTTTGAAAATATAGATACCGATCATATTGTGCCAACCTTCATTGCCACGTAACGTATTATTGATGGCCTCGTATGAAAATCCATAAAGTTCAGGCAGCCACATGCAGATCAATCCACTCATTAACCCACCGATAGCAGGCATGGCCCACACAGGGATTTTCCATCGTTTTTCCATCCTCAGGAACCACTCTTCGATGCCATAATAAATCTTGATAAACATGACCGCTGAAAGACCTGCAAGTATTCCGAGAAGACAATAGAAAAGAAGTTCTGTATTCGATACGAGAGTGTATTCAGGCACCTTAAAAGTCGGCGAACTGCCGAGATAACTCCTTGACAGTACGGTTCCGATAACAGCAGCAACCACAATAGGGCTGAAGGTTTTAACACTGAAATCACCAAGGAGAACTTCAATGGCAAACATCACACCGCCGATTGGAGCATTGAATACAGCTGCAAGTCCTGCCGCAGCACCGCATCCGAGAAGTGTTCTTGTTCTTGTCGCCGAAAATCGTAGTAATTGTGCAACGGTGGACCCAATTGCTGCACCAACCTGAACAATCGGCGCCTCACGTCCACCACCACCACCTGTACCGATACTCAACACCGAGGTTACACTTTTATGGAACCATAACTTCTTCTCAATAACCCCATCATTCTGAGCAACAGCCTTGATCACCGATGCAAGTCCATGACCAGGACGGACTTTAACGACAAACGCATTGTAGAGGCCGACAAGCAGTCCGCCCACAGCGGGAATTAATGGCAGGGCAAACGTCCAGTATTTGTCTATAATCCTGACTTTTCCAATTGAGTGAAGGCCGGTAAAGCAGAATGAGCTGAGAATCATGATGGCATCGTGGAACACAACCGCCACATAGCCAGTCATAAGCCCTACAACGATGGCAACAAAAAGGAAAGGAATGTCCTGATTGAGATTGAGCTGAACAAGAAGATAATCAAGAGTCAGCCGATACATCTGACTGGCATTCCCTGTGAAATATCTGCTACGCCTCGAAACAGTGTAGAAGTAAGCCTGTATTTTTCGGCTGAGACGTCCTTTTTTACGCGTGGATAAGCTCATGAGGTCAAAATCAGAGAATCAAACAATAACAAATGGGGTTAGGGTACTATTCCAAGAATGATAGTGCAGATACCACTTGTGATAAGCCCTGCAGATTGTTGTGATGATAACGAATTGCACATTTTTTTTGTTGCCGGGCTCGTTTTAAGCTCTACGTCAAGCAGTACTCTATTGGTTAAACATAAGCTATCAATGTATATATTTTCAGTATGTTTAACGCTAAAAATATACTATCAGATGCCTTAGATACCCTCCACTCCCAGGCCGTTATAATGCCAATCCAATGATCCGATGCTCTCGATAGTGGCAACAAGGCGTAAGGCTGAAAGACGATCAGGGGCGAGCGTTCCCAAAGCATGCCAAGCGCCCTTGAACTCATCGATCTGAGCGATCAGACTCAAGATCTCCGGTGTGATTTGCAACGTGTCGGTTCGAAGTATAAACCAAAAATACACCCTTATAAGTCACCATTCCATCTTGACCTGAATCTTCGTTAAAACCTCATTATTTTTTAAGGCTATAACCTTGCTCATTCTTCCCACATTAATAATCATTGTAAAACCGGATTGTAAGCACGGTGATAATAGCCTAATTTCCCGAGCAAGATATAACCATGAGAAGCATATTCTCATAAAATAATTGGGGTTATCACAAAATAACCCTTGGTTTTCTTGTTTATAATAGTTATAATTGTAACTATAACCCAAAAGAGAAAATCATGGCATATCAAGTGCGTCAGGTCAATAAAAAAACCGGAGTCACCTATGTTTACGAGGCCGTCTCCATCTGGAATAAAGAACTCAAGCAGGCGCGTAACAAACAGGTGTGTATCGGCAAAATTGACCCGGCCACCGGCAAGATCATTCCCTCGAAACGGCTGAGCCCACAGCAGGCTGCGCTTCGGGATCCGTCCGTGACTGCAACAGCTCAAATCGTCGGGCCTGCAGTAGTGCTCAATGAGCTGTCTAAAAGTACTGGTTTGGCAAGCTTACTGAAATCCTGCTTTCCGAAAACTTACCGCCAAATACTGGCAATGGCCTCCTATCTTGCTCTTCAGGGCGGGGCGCTCAGCCACTGCTCATCATGGGCGAAAAGCCATGAGCCCGACCTTGCTACGTCCCTCAGCAGTCAGCGAATCAGTGAGATAATCTCTTCCATCGGGCTCGATGAGAAAGAGACATTTTTGGTCAAATGGATAAAAAAAGCCCTGGAAAATGATTACATCTGCTATGACATAACCTCCATTTCCTCGTACTCAGAGTTGAATGAATTCATCAAATATGGCTATAACCGTGATGACGAGAAGCTTCCTCAACTCAATCTCGCCATGCTCTTCGGACAGAAAACGACGTTACCTCTCTATTATCATCGCGTTCCTGGCAGTATAAACGATGTCTCAACGTTGCACAATCTTGTGCTGACCTTCAAGGCGCTTGAGCTAAAGCGACTGCATTTCGTTATGGATAAAGGGTTCTATAGCAAAAAGAACATTGACGAACTGGTGCAGCACCGTGATCGCTTCACGATTGGTATACCATTGAACAACAAATGGTTACAGCAGGCTATTGATGACATCCGTGAATCTATCCATGGGCCTGCCGGTTATCGCAAGCTTGATGACGAAATACTGTACGTCCACTCGCGACTCTATCCTTGGGGAGAGGAGAATCGTCGCTGTTATCTTCATCTGTACTATAATGCGAGCAATCATGCCAAGGATATAGACTCCTTTAATGAAGAGTTGCTCCAGTACAAACTGGAAATCGAATCGGGCAAGCCTGTCGCAGAGCACAAAAAGGCTTATGCTGATTTTCTTATCCAGAAGAGAACGCCCAAGCGCGGTCTGGTGGTCACGTACAACAATGAAGCAATAAGCCAACATATCAGCCGGTATGCGGGATTCCAGGCACTGCTTTCCAATGGAATCAAGGATCCCCTGGAAGCCATAAAGGTTTACCGTGACAAGGATGTTGTGGAGAAGTGCTTTGATGATTTGAAAAATTCGTTGGACATGAAGCGTTTGCGGATGCACAAGTCATCGACGGCTGACGGTAGACTTTTCATCCAGTTCATCGCTCTGATTCTCATCAGCGAACTACGCCAGAGGATGAGGACATCCGGACTGATTGAAAAATATACGGTGCGTGAGCTCCTGCGAGAAATGGAGACTTTCACCAAAGTGACCTACACTGGCAAGTATGGGCACATTCACACCGAGCTTACCAAGGCACAGAGGGATATTCTCAAGGAACTCAAGATTGAGGTGCCAGACATGCCCTCGTCATAATTTGCTCGGGAAATAAGG
>CAIPYV010000086.1 GCA_903869365.1 uncultured Chlorobiaceae bacterium | reverse complement strand
CTTAATGAAGGCAAAAACTTTCAGGGAAGCATCGTTTTAGGAAAAGGCTTCGTTTTTGAGCCGCAGGAGGCCGAAGCTCTGATCAGGATAAACCCGAAAAATCCTATCGCATGATGACGTATTAATGTTTCACTTCAAACCATTAAATTCCGCGAAGAACCTTAAATGAGGATAAGGCCAGGTTTAAAAATTGATTAAAAGTGCGGCCCGCTTTAGTCCGCTTCACCTTCCTTGCTACCGTTTCGATGGCATTTCATACAGTTCTGATAATTTGAAATACCCTCCTCTCGGTGCACCGCCGCCATTGCTGAAGCTGAATGCTCATGGCAGTTGTAGCAGGTATACTTTTTGTAATTACCTGGATCAGTATGGCAGGTTTTGCAGCTTGCCTGGTGGTTACGGTCCAGCCTGAAAGAGCGGTCGTGATCAAACGTTGACGGCTTCCATTTCGCTGTTCCATGGCATTCGCCACAACTTCCCTGTGCATATTGATGAACTTCATCTGCTGGCTTTTGCTCTTTATGACAGGCTATACAGTTGCTCCTTAGTGAGGTCTCAAGCGAAGCGTGCTTAAAGCTCTTGATGGCCTTTGCTGCTGCCATGCCTTTATGATCGGTATGACACTCGATGCATGATTCTGCCGCCAGCCCTTTATGAAAAAGAACTTTCTTGTTCTCCTTGGGCAGCAATGCTCCTGCTACAGTTTTAACGCTGATATTTTCCGGTTGGTGACAACTGATACACTGTACTGATGTCGCTCCTCTAAAGGGTGTGTGACAGCTCAGGCAATCCTTTTGCAGCTTCTCATGACCCTTTAACAGGTGTCCGGGATCAAGGAGCATGTAGGGGAACGCCAGGGCAAGTGCCACAAGCGTTATCGTCGTCACTATAAAGAGATAGAATGGTTTCAAGAGTTCATCACCTCCAGTTCCAGAAAAAAAATATTGACAGAATATGTATCAAAGACAACGACAGTAATACGGAAACCATAGGCATGTGCAGGCTCCGCCATTGTTCAAGTGCCTTAACCGTCAGGGCATCCCAGTAATGCTGCTGCTCCAGTTCGGCATCAAGTGAGGCATCAACTCCGAGCAGTTTCATTTTTGCCTTTACCTCCTCCTTTACCTTCTTTAAGAGATGTTGTCCCACATGCCCGCTTGCGGTAACCACCATCATAAAGCCTGTTGCCGCCCATGGCAGTAGTGCATTGAAATGGATCCCCGAATGAATAAATATCATTAACGTGCCTACCCATCCGGCCTTGCAGTGAAACTTCAAAAACACCTTCATGGCGCCTGTTTTTATCACCTTGTTTTTACGGGCTGAATAACCGAATGAAAGCACAAGAAACAAGGTTCCCAAAATACCAAGATATCTCCCAATCCAGACAAGCTGAGCGATATGAAGCAGGTAATCAAGTGATATTCCCGCACCAATCAGCATCAGATAAGAGAGTGATAAAGGCAACGTTCGTTGTATCAGTACAGATTTCCACATCGTTGAGCATGGGTTACCATTGGTGAGCATCAAATTGAACACAACAAAAGATAACCGGCGTCCTTTAAAACCGCCTAAAGAGAGACTTAAAAATCTCCAAAAATAATGCCATAGTGATAACCTGCGGGTGTCAATTAAGCTTGAGTTTGCCCATCCATTTCTCTGGATTTTTCAGCCCTATTTGTTGCGCAATAGTACAGGCGGTGCCGGCATAGTCACCGGTTATCATTATATAACAGAGTGTTGTGCAAGGCTCGTGTTATCGTGATTGTTTCGGATTTTCGGATGCCGGGGATGAGCGGTATAGAATTGGTTGATCGAGTGAAATCCCGTTGTCCTGAAATCGTCTGTATCTTGATTTCCGGGAACTAACAATATTAATCAGCTTTTGGAGGCTGGTGCAACAGCTTTCAAAAAAACCTTGCACAATACCATTGAGTACTATCAAGCTCACCATTAAGGGCACTGTCAAGGCTGCTCTTATTTTATAATTTTAATAAGAAATATAAGAAATGTATTATGATAAAATGAGAAGCCAACAGAGAAAAGACCAGTGCATAAAAGTTACGTTCCCTCCAGGAGCACGCAAGCCGGTAAAAGATACCGCAACCACTCTACGAAGCGCTTTGGCAGACATCTCCCGGGCACAGTAAGTGAATAATAAATCATAGCGAAGGCCCGGTCAGTTTTTGAGAAAAAAATCGGATTAATCCAATGCCGCATACAAATCACCACAATAATCCAACGTTCTCACTGGCAATGAGATCTCTGGCCGAAGACCGCCTGAAGAAAAAAAACCTCACTTCTGCTCTTCCTGCTTTACTGAGTACTTCCTCACCAGCTGAAGAGCTTCGGACTCTCTACGAACTTCAGCTTCATCAGATTGAGCTGGAAATGCAGCAAGAGGAGCTGGTGGAGTCGAGAGAGGCGCTCCTCCAGTTAACGGCTGAGCTGGAAACGAGTTTAGGCCGGTACGCCGATCTTTATGAATTTGCGCCAACCGGCTATCTGACCCTTGCTTGTGACACCACCATACTCCAGGTTAACCTGACAGCAACAAAAATGTTTGGTGTTGAGCGATCGTGTTTAAAAGGGAATCGTTTCATCTCCTTTCTCTGCGATGACGATCGACCGGTCATCGAAACCATGTTTGAGGTCGTTTTCAGCAACAGAAATCATCAATACGGTGAGGCCACTCTCCTGCCCAGTTTTTCCGGGCATACTGTTCGTATTGATGCCGTCTTGAGCAATGACGGAAAAGAGTGCCGGGTAATAATGGTCGACATTACCGAGCGCAAGAAAGCCGCAGAAGCAACTTTGAAGCTGAGCGAAGATCGTCACAGGTATCTCTTTGAATATATGCTGAACGGCATTGCCCACTGCCAGATGCTCTTCCACGATGGGCGTCCCGTTGATTTCATCTACGAACAGGTAAACGCACGTTTTGAAACACTGACCGGCCTTAAAAATGTTGAGGGCAAAAAAGTTTCAGAGCTGATTCCAGGTATTCATGACCTGAATCCAGAACTTCTTGAAACCTATGGCCGAGTAGCCACAAGCGGTCAGCCTGAGCGCTTTGAGTTTTACCTGGAACCATTGAAAATATGGCTCGAGATATCCGCCTATAGTCTTAAACCAGGTCACTTTGTTACCATATTCGACAACATCACTGAACGCAAACTGGATGACATTGCACAAAAAAAACTGAGTGTCGCCATTGAACAACATCCGGTGATTATTGTCATTACCGATTCTCTCGGAAACATAGAATACGTCAACCCGGCACATACAGAACTTACAGGCTATACTTTTGAAGAGGTAAAAGGTAAAAATCTCCACATGTTTCAATCAGGTCTGGCACCTGCACTTGTTTATAAAGAACCGTGGCAAACAATTCTCTCAGGAGAAATATTGCGGGGAGAGGTACAAAACAAAAAGAAAAATGGTGAACTGTACTGGGTGTCAGAGGTAATCTCAGCCGTTCTGGATAATGACGGAAAGATCATCAACTTTGTTGGAATAAAGCAGGATATCACAGAACAGAAAAGACTCCTGAGTGAACTTGATGCCGCCAAAAAGAAAACTAAAGAGGCCGAACTCTTAAAGGCAGCATTTATGGCCAATATCAGCCATGAAATGCGCACCCCAGTCAATGGCATTCTTGGTTTTTCAGAACTGCTTCAAGCCCCCGATATATCCAAAGAAGAGCAGACCGAGTATAACGACCTCATTCATAAAACCGGCGAGCGCCTGCTTCATCTCATTAACGATCTTGTTGATTTTTCACGCATTGAAGCAGGGGAGACCATGCTGCAGATTACAGAAACTCCGGTCAACCAAGTCATCAGTGATCTCACCGCATTTTTCAAGCCGGAATTCGATCGAAAAGGATTGCGTCTGCGCTCAACGACAGGACTTCTCGACTCCGATGACATCATTCAAACCGACAGTTCAAAACTGAGTCAGATCCTGACCAACCTTGTGCAGAATGCTCTGAAGTTCACGACTCAAGGAGGTATTGCTATCGGTTATGTCAGGAAAGATGCCATGCTTGAATTTTATGTCGAAGATTCAGGTATCGGTATCCCAGATGACATGCAGCAAAAAATATTCGATCGTTTCCGCCAGATCGACAACACCTTAACACAGTTTTATAAGGGATCTGGCCTCGGACTCTCTATTTCCAAGGCCTATGTGGAAATGCTCGGCGGCACCATACGGGTCGAATCAGTTGAGGGTGCTGGAAGTACTTTCTCCTTCACCCTCCCCTACAAACAAAACAAGAAGTAGCAAGTTCAAAGGACAAAGCTATCACGAAACATGGCAGCAAGCCCGAACATCCAGCATTATGGAAACGGAGTCGGGGTGATTTCCGGCTCTTTCTCTTTCCCCGCACTGCTCTTTCCTGCAACAGGCAGCATTTTATAGAGCACGGCGCCAGACGATTTAATCAGATCCTTCCCCTTCGGACCAAGTGCCAGCGACGCAGCCAGAGCACCTATGCCGCCAAGAGCAATACCGTGGACAGCGTGTAAAACAAGTGGAAGAGCTAAAGGAAGAGCAAGAACAGGAACCAGCTTGACAATCCCGGGAATACGCTGTGGCGGTGCTGGTTGTACAGGATTTACTGAAGCATTCTCTTCAGACATGGCAGGGTCAACGTAAAATTTTAAAAAATAAAAATCTGTAAACAAAGAGCAGAAAGCACCAGGCTCAACAGTTGCAGCAAGATACTTTCTGCAGGAACCATAAAAAAAATACAATTTACTTTTTCTGAGCAAGAGTCGAACTGACATTCTGCACAGCCTGACCCAGCGAGCTGGTAGCACTGCCAACAAGATCACCAGCAGCCTTGCCAAGGGGTTCCACAGCCTGTAAGCTGCTTTTCAATACCGTACTCCATATCTCGATTGATTGCTGAAAAACAGTGCCAACCGCATTTGCAAGATTGGTCAGAGCACCAGCGAGATCGTTTGTTTCGTTTGCCATGGTTGCTATTATTTATAAGGTTTTTAAGAAATATAAGAAATGTACTATGATAAAATGAGAAGCCAAAAGAGAAAAGGCCAGTGCATAAAAGTTACGCCCCCCCAGGAGCGTGCAAGCCGGTAAAAGATGCCGGGGCTTTCAAAAAAACCTTACACGATAAGGGCACCTCTATTCTACTATAGTTTTGTCAGGGTTCAGGAATCGACATAGGCGGTAACCCACTCAGCCCTCAGTACTCAGCACTTCTCACCAAACGGCATGGAAGGAACATGACGAACGTATCGTATAAAATCGTTATACTATATTTTAAGTAAAATTATTATACATGTTTTTTATTACCATTCCCCAATGGCAAAGAAACAACACAGCATCAAACCCGAACCCCCTGCAGCGCTGCGCACAGAAGCAGAAGCACGCCTGCACCAAACAAAACTCAGCACTCCCGAAGAGATGATTCGCCTGGTCCATGAACTCTCTGTTCATCAGATCGAACTCGAAATGCAGCGTGAGGAGCTGCAGCTGACAGGGCATGCGTTGGAAGACTCACTGAAGCAGTATACCGATCTTTACGAGAATGCTCCTGTCGGATACCTGACCATCACCAGAGAGAGCCGCGTACTCCAGGCAAACCTTGCAGCCAAAAAGATGCTTCCCCTCTTGATGCATAAACCATTAAGACGCTACATAGCCGATGAATCATCCCTCATGTTTAACAAGTTCCTTGAGGATGCATTCAGCTCCATAGAGCATAAAGAGGCGCATATTGCCTTTCTCGATGCTGACACTCCTGAGGCTCATCATGTTTCGGCTCCCCGTCGCATCTTTCATTGCGATGCCCTTGTCGGCGCAGATGGCGCAGAGTGCCGCCTTACCCTTTCCGATATCACTGATCTCTGCAATGCCCGGCAGGAAAATACACAGCTGCAGGAGGAAATACTAACTGAAGCGGCAATCAACCGTTTGTTAATCAACAGTATTCCCGGAATCTTCTATCTGGTTGACCAGACCGGGCTGATAATCAGAAGTAATGACTATCTGCGAAGTGAGGTTATCGGTAATGAGCAAGGCGAGCGCATGGAGATCAGCGGCCTGGAACTTGTTCATCCTGCAGACAGGGAGAAGGCGAACGAGGCACTGCAGAGAGCCATAAGGAACGAAAGCGGCGAAACGACTTTTGAGGGTCGGGTACTGCTTCGGGGAGGGTCGGAGTACCGCTGGTTTGTTGTTACAACCAGAAAAGTCACTATCGGCGACAACCCCTTTCTGATCGGTATGGGTATCGACATCACCGAGCACAAGCAATTGGAAAAAACCCTTTTAGAAAATGAAGATCGCTTCAGAAAGCTGTTCGAAAGCCATGCCGCAGCCAAACTTATTATAGACCCCAAAAACGGCTCCATCGTTGATGCCAACCAGGCTGCTGCCGACCTCTATGGCTGGCCGATTGCGGAACTCTGCGAGATGCGCCTCGATCAAATCCAGGTCAACTCTCTGCCTCCCGGAGAGCTTCAGCGGCAAATAGAGAGTTGTGTGTCCAATAAAGAGCAGAACTTTACCTTTCGCAACCGCATTGCAGACGGCTCCATCCGCGATGTGGAGGTGTTCAGCAACAGCATTGAAATCGAGGGAAAACCCCTTATCTACTCCATTATTATCGATATCACCGAACGCAAACGGCTCGAAGCACTTGCCGACAGCATTCTTACCGTTGACCTGAACGGAGCTATCGTCAGCATTTCCAATATGGGGCTCGACCTGTACGGTACCAGCAATCGGGAGGAACTCCTCGGACGTCCATTCGCCTCCCTGCTGCATAACCGTGATGTTGATGCCTGGAAGGAGGCTCTTGCAACTGTGCAGAGAGAAAAAACGGCGGAAAAACATGAATTCCTGCTGAAGCGCAAAAACAACTCCATCTGTGCCGCTGAAATCACCCTCTCCCTGATTGAAGAGAGTGAAGGAGTGCCGCAGTCATATTTGCTTATTCTGCGCGATATCTCACAACGCAAGCTCGTTGAGAGTGAACTGCTTTTCAAAAAAACCTTGACCGGCCTTGGTGAAATGGCTGCCGGCATTGCGCATGAGATCTATCAGCCAATCAATACCATCGGGCTGGTTGTTGACAAAATGCTCGTAAACGCCAGCAAATACTCCGATGATGTCAAAAACGATATAACCACAACCTCGAAAAAACTCCACCACAATATCGAGCGAATCGAAACCATTGTCGAAACTATCCGATCGTTTGCCGGCAAAGAGTCAAAAAAAGCCGTAACCGTTTTTGACAGCAACACCACTGTTAGAGCTGCAATGGATATTGACTCCCTGATCTGTACTGAAAAGAGTATCACTCTCGACTTGACGACTGACAACAGAGAGCTGCCGGTATCAGGCAATATCTACAAATTTGAACAGTTGATGCTCAACCTGATCCGCAACTCAATCGATGCCCTCGAAGAAAAAAAGAAAAAACACGGTACGGATTTCCCCATGAATATCCATATCCACTCATCACGTGACAGCACATCAGTTGTTATCAGGGTGCAGGATAATGGTATCGGCATCAGCCCTGAAGAACTTGACTACATCAAGCAGCCATTCTATACAACCAAAACACCAGAAAAAGGCACCGGCCTCGGACTCTCAATCAGTCAGGGAATCGTTAAAGAGATGCAAGGCACCCTCTCGATCGAAAGCAAAGAGATGGAAGGAACAACCGTCACCGTTACGGTACCGTTGAAAGAAAGTAGAAAGTAGAAAGTGGAGAGTACTGAAGCAAAAAAGCCGCACAGCATCAAACCCGTCACCCCTACTGAGCTGCGCAAGCAAGCTGAAGCATGCCTGCACCAAATCCTTCAAGCACGGTATGGCGCACAATAAATGTAGCCCCGGCCTCTCTGATGAGATTAAGAATATCCAGCCCTGAACCTGCTCATCAATGGCAAAGCGCTCAGGCATGACAACAGAGATTCCTGCAACCAGAGGGGCAAGAGCAGGGTTAGAACAAGTCCGTTGATGTGATACAAAGCCTTGAAAGACGCGCCATAAACTTATTTTCAAATGTCCCCACAACTCTCCGGAGACAACCATGTCGTAAAGAGTTGCACTGATTACTGACGGTGCAGGTAGAATGGTCGCGCGAAGCACACCTTTGTAAGTAAGAAACTCCCACAGAACGAGGAGCAGTAACGGAAGTACAAGAGGGAGCAGGAAGCGGTCAAATAGTTTGATCGTTTTTGTTATCACAATGAATGTTCATAAAGGATTAAAACACCTTTTTCAGCGTAAAGAGCTTGATGACGGGGAAGTTTGCTTACTCCCGCTCTTATTGTTGTAATGTCGAATTGGGAATAAAGCTCAATCTTGATGCTGTTTCCAGCTGGTTTTTCCGTTCATACATGAACCATCCCAATCCGCCCGATCCTGAGCTGACACCAAAAACCAGTTCAGCAGCGATAAGGGTTCTCCAGGCAAAAGCCCAGCTGACTTTAAGTCCTGTTACAATACTGGGAAACGCAGCAGGACCATAGTTTCTTCCTACCAGTCTTAAGGTTGGGCTGATGGAAGAAAAACCTGCGAGGGTGTTCAGGGCCATAGAGCAATTGCCTCTTTCTGTGTAAAATCCTTAACCGACTTTACTTCCGGATTAACCGTATTAAGATACATTGGCGAGCTGCTGATGGCCGCAAGCCCCTTATACTCAATAGAGAAGTCTGAAACTATGTCAATCCCGATGGAGGAGAGGAGATCTTTGTCCATTATTCGAACATTGACACCCATCATCGATTCAAGCTTCTGAAGCAGAACTCTGAAGTGGATTTCGAAGTTGACCATGGAGGAAAAAAATTGCAGGCAAAGAAAGTTCGGCAACTTCCAGATTTTTCCTGACTTTCAAAACACAAGATGACATACCTTTCCTCAGTGCTGAGTCCAAAGTGTCGAGTACTGAGTACTTTCTTTCTCAGTACTCGGCACGTTCTTTCTCCGCACTATTTTTTCTGAATATGATTGATCACCTCTACAAGTCGGTCTACCTCATCCTTGGTATTATAGAAAGCCAGCGACGGTCGTACCGTCCCCTCAACTCCGAACCTTCGCAACGACGGCTGCGTGCAGTGGTGGCCGGCCCGGACAGCAATACCCTCCCGGTCAAGCAGTTTGCCGACCTCTTCATTCGGCAGATTGTTAAGCACAAACGAGAGCACACCAACCTTGTTGCGAGCCGTACCGATCATGCGCAAGCCCGGACTTCTGATCAGCTTTTCAGTCGCATACTCTGTCAACTCATGCTCGTAACGCCCGATATTGTCAATCCCGATTTTACGCACATAGTCAAGCGCAGCCCCAAGCCCCACATAATCACCGATTGAGGGCGTTCCCGATTCAAACTTTGCCGGTGCCTCATTGTAGATGGTCTCCTCAAAGCGCACATCCTGAATCATGT
>CAIPYV010000085.1 GCA_903869365.1 uncultured Chlorobiaceae bacterium | reverse complement strand
TCGGAGAAGCAGAAGCAGTATAATGATAGCCTTTACCGATATTGTTGGAATGGATCTGGCCAAGCAGGCGCTCATGCTGCTGGCCGTTGATTCTGAACTTGGCGGAGTGGTTATTCCATCGGCCGTAGGGTCGGGAAAATCAACGATTGCCAGGGCCTTTGCCGATATTCTTCCCAAAGGCACCCCTTTTGTAGAACTGCCCCTGAATGTTACCGAAGATCGCTTGATCGGCGGCGTTGACCTTGAGGCAACCCTTGCCACCGGCGTTCGCGTCGTTCAGCACGGTGTCCTCTCAAAGGCACATGGCGGTGTGCTCTATGTCGACTCTATCAGCCTCCTCGACAGCTCGGCTGTTTCGCATATCATGGATGCCATTTCACGCGGCGAGGTTCTTGTCGAACGTGAAGGCCTCAGTGAGGTGCATCCGGCAAAGTTCATGCTGGTGGGTACCTATGATCCCACCGATGGCGAGGTTCGCATGGGGCTCCTCGACAGAATAGGTATCATTGTCCCCTTTACCGCCCAGAACGACTACAGGGCCCGGAAAAAAATTGTCAACATCGTCCTCGGAACAAGGGACGAAGAGGATACCCGTGATGAGCTGAACATGTTGTCAGGTCTTATCCAGGCCGCACGAGAGCAGCTGCCGCACGTATCAATTACGAGCGAACAGATGCAGGCCCTCATACAGACGGCAATCAGTCTTGGTGTCGAGGGTAACCGCGTCGATATTTTTACTGTCCGTGCAGCAATAGCAAGTGCCGCACTCGCTCAGCGCAGTGATGTTGAAGAAGAGGATATGAAACTTGCCATCAAGCTTGTTCTTATCCCCCGTGCGACCCGTATGCCTGAAAGAGAAGCTTCAGCCGACGAGATGCCGCCCCAGGAAGAGCCGCCCCCAGAGGAAGAGCCCGAAGGCGAGGATGAAGAGGCACCAGCCGATACTCCCGACGCCGATGCCGAAGAGGAGCAGAAAGAGACACCCGACATGATTGAGGAGCTGATGATGGATGCTATTGAAATGGAGCTTCCCGACAACATCCTCAACATCTCCCTTGCCTCGAAAAAGAAAACGACCACAGGAAGCCGCGGTGAGGCGCTCAACAATCGTCGTGGACGTTTTGTGAGAGCCCAGCCCGGTGAAATGCGCACCAATAAAGTTGCGCTTATTCCAACACTTATTTCCGCAGCACCCTGGCAGGAGAGCCGCAGGCGTGATCAAAAGATGGCCGGCAGATCAAAAACTGCGCTGCTTATCACCAAAGACGATGTAAAGATCAAGCGCTTCCGCGACAAGTCGGGCACGCTCTTTATCTTCATGGTTGATGCATCAGGTTCCATGGCATTGAATCGTATGCGTCAGGCCAAGGGTGCAGTTGCAAGCCTTCTGCAGAACGCCTATGTTCATCGCGACCAGGTTGCACTGATCTCGTTCCGCGGGAAGCAGGCGCAGGTTCTCCTGCCCCCGTCCCAGAGCGTCGATCGTGCAAAACGTGAACTTGACGTGCTTCCCACCGGTGGCGGCACGCCACTCGCCTCTGCACTCTATCTCGGATGGGAGACCGCCAAGCAGGCCCGTACGAAAGGTATTTCGCAGATCATGTTTGTTCTGATCACCGACGGACGAGGCAATATCGGTCTCCAGGCTACCTTCGACCCGAATGCTGAAAAAATTCCAAAGGAAGATCTCGAAAAAGAGATCGAAGCGCTCTCTCTTTCTATTCAGGCTGATGGCGTTGCTTCGATCGTCATCGACACCCAGATGAACTATCTTTCAAGGGGCGAAGCGCCAAAACTTGCCCAGAAACTCGGAGGACGTTACTTCTACCTTCCCAACGCAAAAGCCGAGCAGATTGTTGAAGCTGCACTCAGTTTTTGATCTTCCACGACCTTTCCGGCACCCATGCCGGAAAGGTCTTTTTCGGATTTATTCCCCTTCTTTTATACATTGGGTGTAACGATAAGGTTTTTATAAGTAACCTCTAATTCCTACCCATCTATTATTATCATGTCTACACGCCGTAAAGTTGTTGCTATTGTTGGACTTGAGCAGTATAACGCTGGCCTCTGGAAAAAAATTAAAGGGCTTCTTTCGAGCGAAGCCGATCTCACACAGTTGAGTGATGTTGATCTTGAAAAACAAAATCCTGAAGCTGCAAATGCAATTCATGAAGCCGACTGTGTTTTCATGAGCATGATCAATTTCAAGGAACAGATCGACTGGTTCAAACTGCAGCTCGATCAATCGACCAATGAGAAAACAATCTTTGTTTTTGAATCCATGCCGGAAGCCATGTCATTGACAAAGGTTGGAAATTATTCTGTTGGCGATGGCAAGGCCGGGATGCCGGATATGGTTAAAAAAATAGCCAGTATGCTGGTGAAGGGGCGCGATGAAGATGCGCTCTACGGCTACATGAAGCTTATGAAAATCATGCGCACCATCTTGCCGCTGGTACCGAAAAAAGCAAAGGATTTCAAGAACTGGCTGCTGGTTTATTCCTACTGGATGCAGCCTACCGCGGAAAATATTGCCAACATGTTCCGCCTCATTCTGCGTGAATACTTTAATGAAAATGTCACGGTCGGCGCCATTGTTGATGTACCGAACATGGGCATCTACCATCCTGATGCACCGGCATATTTCAAGGATATCAAGAGTTATAAAAGCTGGTTGAAAAAACGCGGCATAAATATCGATAAAGGCCAGAAAATTGCACTTCTGTTTTTCCGTAAACACCTGCTCCAGGAAAAAACCTACATCGACAACACCATCCGTACCTTTGAAAAACATGGAATCCATCTTTTTCCAGCCTTTGTGACCGGTGTTGAAGGCCATGTGCTGGTTCGTGACTGGTTGATCAAAGAAGAGATAGACCTCCTGGTCAATATGATGGGCTTCGGACTTGTAGGGGGACCCGCGGGATCAACCAAACCCGGAACAGCCGCTGAAGCACGTCACGAGATCATGTCAAAACTTGATGTTCCCTATATTGTCGCCCAGCCTCTGTTGACTCAGGGATTTGAATCCTGGCATGAGCTCGGAGTTTCTCCCATGCAGATGACCTTCACCTACGCCATACCCGAAATGGATGGCGCGATATGTCCGATTATCCTTGGCGCCCTGCAGGATGGCAAAATCGAGACGGTTCCTGAGCGTATCAATCGGCTAGCCGGTCTTGTCTCTCAGTGGCTCCGTCTGAGGGAAGCAGCCAACCGTGATAAAAAGCTTGCCTTTATTGTCTACGACTATCCACCCGGACTCGGTAAAAAAGCAAGTGCCGCACTGCTCGATGTTCCCAGAACCCTTTTTGCCGTTCTGCATCGACTGAAAAAAGAGGGGTACAATGTCGGTACTCTGCCAGAAAGTGCCGACGCACTGTTCACGGCGCTCGACAAGGCAACCGATCACCAGATTCAGCAGAATCGTCCTGACGCCCTTAAAGTCAGTTACGATACCTTCAAAGAGCTCACCTCATCAAAGGAGCGTGAACGCATCGAAGATCGCTGGAACAAATTTCCAGGTGACATCGTGCCGATGGGAGATCAGGATGTTTTTGTCGGCGGCATACGATTCGGCAATATCTTCATTGGTGTTCAGCCGCGCATTGGTATGCAGGGCGACCCCATGCGCCTGCTCTTCGACAAGGAGAATACGCCTCATCACCAGTATATCGCCTTCTACCGCTGGATCAGCCGTGAGTTCAAGGCACACGCCATGGTACATGTAGGGATGCATGGATCGGTCGAATGGATGCCCGGACTGCAGACAGGCCTTACCGGCGACTGCTGGCCGGATGCCCTTCTTGGGGAGGTGCCTCATTTCTATATTTACCCGGTCAACAACCCAAGCGAATCGACAATAGCAAAACGTCGGGGACTTGCCACCATGGTTTCCCATGTTGTGCCTCCGCTCTCACGCGCCGGCCTTTACAAGGAGCTTCCCGCGCTCAAGGATCTGCTGGTTGATTTCCGAGAAAGATATCTTACAGCCTCCTATGACGGGACAGGGGATGGTTCGGGTATTGAAGAGGCCATCATGCAGAAAGCCGAACTTCTCAACCTGACAGACGATTGTCCACGCCGTGAAAGCGAAGGGTTCGGCGATTTCGTCAGCAGGCTCTACATCTATATTGCTGAACTGGAGAACCGCCTCATTTCCAATTCGCTCCATGTTTTTGGTGAAGCCAGTCCACTCGACTCACAGGTCATCACCATCACCGAAACACTCAAGAACCGGGGAGAAGACGGCAAAACCCTGCCCTATATTCTTATGACATCGTCAGGGAAAAACGGCCATTACGGCAGTTATGAGGATCTGACCACCCAGTCGAGAAAAGGCAATGAAGAGGCCATTCGACTTCGCGAGTGGGTCGAGAGTGCTTGCCGTAATTTTGTACAGCAGGTATTTTTTGACCGGAAAAATGTCGCACTTGTCTTTTCGTCGATAACCGGAGGTACCCAGCTTCCCGCTCAATATATGCCATTCATCGACCAGCTGACTCAGGATGGCGCAAAGCTTCTCTACGCCCTGCGCGACAATACCGGCGAAATGGACTCGCTGATGAAGGTTCTGAATGGACGCTATATTGCATCCGGTCCCGGAGGCGATCTTGTCCGTGACGGTATCAATGTGCTTCCTTCAGGCCGTAATATACACTCCATCGATCCATGGAGAATCCCTTCTGTCATGGCATTCAAACGGGGAACGCTCATTGCCGACAGTATTGTTCAAAGGCATCTCGAAGAAAACGATGGGCACTATCCCGAAACCATCGCTCAGGTGCTCTGGGGACTCGACACCATCAAAACCAAAGGTGAGGCCGTCGCTGTTGTCATCAGGCTGCTCGGTGGGGAACCCGCCTATGACGCTTTTGGTAAAATCAGCCACTACAGTCTTGTTCCGCTCGAAAGGCTCGGAAGACCGCGTGTCGATGTTCTTATGCAGCTCAGCCCGATTTTCCGCGATGCATTTGGACTCCTTATGGATCAGCTTGACCGGCTTATTAAAGCAGCAGCTACTGCCGATGAGCCGATCGAGATGAACTATGTCAAAAAACATGTTGATGAAGCCCTTGCATCAGGCGTGCAGTTCGAAAGTGCTACATCCCGTCAGTTCACCCAGGCCCCGGGCGCTTACGGCACCTATGTCGACGATATGGTCGAAGATTCAGCCTGGGAAACGGACAATGATCTCGATGACCTGTTCATCCGCCGCAACTGCAGCGCTTATGGTGGTGGACGAAAAGGGGAGAAGGAGACCGAGATCCTCCAGAAACTGCTCGGTTCTGTTGACCGCGTTGTGCATCAGGTCGACTCCACCGAGTTTGGTATTTCCGACATCGATCACTACTTCTCCTCCTCCGGATCACTGCAGCTTGCAGCCAGACGCAGGAATACGAAGAATGACAATATCAAGCTCAACTACGTTGAATCATTCACCTCAGACATCAAGGTCGACGATGCCGATAAATCGCTGCGAATTGAGTACCGCTCAAAACTGCTCAATCCAAAGTGGTTTGAAGGTATGCTCAAACACGGTCACAGCGGTGCGGGCGAAATCAGCAACAGAGTCACTTACATGCTCGGCTGGGACGCAGTAACCAAAAGCGTCGACGACTGGGTATACAAAAAAACCGCTGAAACCTATGCGCTCGACCCCGAAATGAGAGAGCGTCTTGCAACTCTGAACCCACAGGCAATCAAAAACATAGTAGGCCGAATGCTCGAAGCCCACGGCCGAGGCATGTGGAAAGCCGATCAGGATATGATCAACGAACTGCAGGAAATCTATGCCGACCTTGAAGACCGCCTCGAAGGCTTAGTCGACGAATAACAAGGTATAAGTCCTATAGGTCATATTAGACCTATAGGACCTATAAAAGGCCTCTTCACATCGAAGTAGAATAGTTCGGAGCCTCTTTCGTGATCTTGACATCATGCGGGTGGCTCTCCCTGAGGCCAGCCGAGGTTATGCGCACAAACCGGGTATTGACTTTCAGCTCCTCGATGCAGCTTACACCGCAGTATCCCATGGCAGATTTCAGTCCGCCAATCAGCTGATAGACCACCTCATCAAGTTTTCCCTTTGCAGGAATGCGCCCCTCGATTCCTTCAGGCACATATTTTTTAGATTCATTCGTCGCATCCTGAAAATAACGGTCACTGCTTCCATCAGGCTCAGACATAGCGCCGAGCGATCCCATACCTCGATACGTTTTGAATTTTCTTCCTTCATAGAGAATAGTCTCGCCGGGACTTTCATCGGTTCCAGCAAAAATGCTTCCGATCATAACAGAGTCCGCACCAGCGGCGAGAGCTTTTGCAATGTCACCACTGTATTTGACGCCGCCGTCAGCAATAATCGGCGTATTGGTTTTAGCGGCCTCTTCAGCGCAGTTGACGATGGCTGTCAGTTGCGGCATGCCCACACCGGCAACAATGCGGGTAGTACAGATACTTCCCGGCCCTATACCCACTTTGACGCAGTCTGCACCGGCTGCCACAAGATCTCTGACAGCTTCAGGGGTAGCTACATTACCCGCAATCACCTGCAGTTCAGGATAGGCACTCTTGATACATTTAACCATATCAATCACAGCCTTGCTGTGACCATGCGCCGTATCGACCGCCACAACATCGACTCCCGCATTGACAAGAGCTTTCACCCTTTCGAGTGTATTTTCACGTATACCGACCGCAGCACCAACTCTCAGGTGACCATGACTATCCTTGCAGGCATCCGGAAACTGTTTGCGCTTCTGAATATCCTTGAACGTAATCAGCCCTTTAAGATTTCCGTCACTATCCGTAATGAGCAGTTTCTCGATTTTATGAGAGAGCAGGATCTTTTCAGCTTGTGCAAGATCCACATCCTCCCTGGCTGTAATAAGGTTCTTGCTGGTCATGATGTTTGCAATTTTCGCATCAAGTTCCGGTTTAATCCTCAGGTCCCTGTTCGTTACAATGCCTTTAAGCTTCATATCCGTGTCACCTTCCGACGTCGGTCGTGCAATGACCGGTATACCGGAGATGGAGTGACGAAGCATCAGATCAAGCGCATCCTGCATGGTCGCATCTTCATAAAGCGTAAAAGGATTGCGGATAATGCCGCTTTCATAGCGTTTAACCCTTGCAACCTCCCGGGCCTGCTCTTCGATCGTAAGGTTCTTGTGGATGATGCCGATGCCGCCGGCACGAGCCAGTGCAATAGCCAGTCCCGATTCAGTTACGGTATCCATTGCTGCGCTCACCAGAGGAATTTTCAATGCTATAGTTTTGGTAAGCCGGCTTGCAGTGGTTGTTTCTTTAGGGAGAACACTTGAATATGCAGGGATAAGAAGAACATCATCAAACGTCAGTGCTTCATAGAGAATCTTCATAATAGGCATAAGGGTTAAGAGATTGCAGCTTCATCAATTTTGCCAATTTACGAAAAGTGAGCATAGAATGACAATGTTAGGAACAGAATGCTTTTGAAAATCCAAAATAGAGTGTAAATTGCAGACCATTTTAAATACGGAGAGGTCGCATAGTTGGTCTAGTGCGCTCGCCTGGAAAGCGGGTAGGGTGTTAAAGCCCTCGAGGGTTCGAATCCCTCCCTCTCCGCCAGGAAGTCCAAGATTATTTATACATAGCAACTTAGGGACACGGTCATTGTAAAAATACCGATTGAGGTCTGATGCAGATATCCCACCAACGAAGGCTTGATGAACGCTTCAGTCTTTTTTCCAGATTCTTTTTTTCTTTACCACAGAGCTTGATACCCTTCTCGTTTACCGTCTTTACCAGTATTGACCTTGCGGCTATCCCTCGC
>CAIPYV010000084.1 GCA_903869365.1 uncultured Chlorobiaceae bacterium | reverse complement strand
TGAAAACAAAGATCAGTGTCCATTTACCGACGGCATATCCGTACAAGGGAATTCTAACATAAGGTGAGGTGGTAATCGGCAACAGAAAAAAACAGACATTGATGTACCGGGGCAGCACGACTTACTTGCTGCACGAGAAGAGTATGGAAACTTTGGAATATCACTTGCTCTTTTAGGCTATTCACCCTGCTTTTTGTTGGATAGTAACCGGCTACAGGTGAAAGATGTCTTGCTTCCCCCGCTCGACGAAGCAGGTCATTGATCAGTACTTTCGGGTGAACCTTCTCCTGGATGTAGAGCGGGGCCATGATATTATTGATCAATTTTCAATGCCTTGTGTCCTTTGGCTGTCAAGCGGTACTTCTGGGTCGGGCTTCTTGGTGATTCGGGATGGGTCATTTCAATTAACTGCATTTTCAACGCAGGCTGTATATACTCGTACAAGAAGTTTGGACGATGGCTGAGCCTGAGAAGTTGCATGATCTCCTTTGTCCCATATTCCAACCTCTCCAGGCAGAGCAGTAAACGCCGGACTTGTTCGGTTACTGCAGTACGAATTTTTCTATATGTTTTTCTCCAGATTGTAAGAACAAAAATTCCGCCATCTATCCTGAATTCCGGTTCAGGCAGTTCTGCCTTGCGACAGCGCTGAATCATGTCGCGAATGCCGGTGCCCATTCGTTCAATGTATTTTGTCAGGTACATCGGCTCGGCGATCAGCGGGTTGTGTGGAATGGAGGCATGGGGGCCTCGCAGTTTTTCGAGTGTGAGTGTCGGAGGCAGAGTGCCGGGATTCCAGACTTCAAGGCGATCTTTAAACAGCATTACCTGTACGCTGGCATTGCTCGTATAGTCGCGGTGCACAACAGCATTCACAATGGCTTCAGCCACTACTTCCTGCGGTATTTCATACTTGGTGGGAACCTGAGTACTCTCCGCCCTGGTTCCTACCCAAAGGTCAATTTTGGACAACACAAAGTCTTTTGCCTGATCCACCAGATCAAATACGGTTCCTTTATAGACCTGATAGGAGGGAATAGGTTTTGCTACTTTCAATACCATGGAAATGGGCGCACTTAACCTCAGAAGTAATCAGAAACCGCTGAGGCAGTTTCCCGAAAAACAGCACTGCGGCATGGCTTGGACGACCTTTATCGAGCAGATTAAGATGGGCGAGTACCTCAAAAGAAGCTGTATTCTCGGACAAAGGAAAGCTGCGCCCTCTTCTGGCAAGTCCAAGAAAACGGCTGATTTTGTCGTTGTCCAGATCTTCCAGGGTTGCATTACGGCAGTAGGTAGCATCAAATGGAGAGAAACGAATCAGCTCCCGATCCTCCAGAACCTTAACCAGACTGGCATAGACAGCGCCAATAAGCTCTTCCGGCGAGTTGATGCATTTCCGAATAAGGTTTTCAGCAGCATCATCGACCAATGAGCGCATTTTAGGATGACGCTTATCGTCGTCACTTCCTTTGACATAAATCAGCCGAAATTTTTCAAATAAATATAAGAGTTTCGATATTATTACCTCAATGCATGGCATGTTAAAAATTCATTCAGATGCATGCTATTCTGAGCCATTCTGCAAGCGCAGATGAAAAAGATTATTTGAACCTCCGTTATAAGTTTTGTACAATTGTACAAATGAAAATCATTGCAGATACCAACATCTTTCTTGCTGTAGTTCTTGAAGAACCCGAAAAGGGCAGGATTATACAACTTACTGCAGGGCATGAACTTGCAGCCCCAGAAATTCTTCCTTACGAAATTGGAAATGCTTTGACTGCGCTTGTTAAAAGAAAAGTATTGAATGCTGTTGAGGTGAATTTGGCCTGGAAAGCTGCACAATCGATTCCTGTGCAATTATGTGCTGTTGATATTGGTGCCACATTACGGGTGGCATTGGATGCTGGAATGTATGCTTATGATGCTTATTTTCTTGAGTGTGCTTTTCGGATGCGGTGCCCGCTGTTAACACTTGATCGGCGAATGGTAGCTGTTGCAAAAAAGATCGGAATTCAAATTATGGAGTAGAGTCGTGAAAGTATATACCTATTCGGAAGCGCGTCAAAAACTCTCTAAGGTGCTCGACCTTGCCCGTAGTGAAGAGGTAATTATAAAAAAAAGGTCTGGGGACACATTTTCCATTGTTTATCAAAAGTCAGCAAACTCTCCATTTTCTGTTAATGGCGTTAAGACTGCTGCAACAACAAAAGATATTATTGATGCCGTAGGACTTTCCCGTTCCAAGGAGCGAAACACAAAATAATCCGGTGCAAACGGGATTTTTTGTGTGTAATAGGCGCTGTGAATATAGAGCAATAGTCGAATGAAAATTCTTGAATATATCGGTCTTGATGTTTCTACTGTCAAGGCAGGTTATCGTAAGGTAACCGATGCCCTTGCCCGCAATGATTTCCATGCGGCACAGGTTAAAAAACTTGTCAACCTCACCCATGGAAAGTTCTATCGCGCAAAGCTTGATGATGCCGACAGGCTGCTCTTTACGTTGGTTCGCCATGGCGATGAAGTGTGTGCCTTGATGCTTGAGGTTATTGCCAGTCATAACTACGACAAGTCGCGCTTTTTACGGGGGGCACTCATTGACGAATCTAAAATTCCAAATGTTGATCTCAGTGAAGCTGTAAAAGATGCCGAGCATTTACGCTATCTGCACCCTGAGCATATCGCGATTCACCTGCTCGACAAGCCCATCTCTTTTGATGATACCCAGGAGATGATCTACCGCCAGCAGCCACCCCTGATTATTGTCGGAAGTGCTGGCAGTGGTAAGACTGCCTTGACTCTGGAAAAGCTGAAACATGCTGAAGGCGAGGTGCTCTACGTTACTCATTCGGTCTATCTGGCTCAGAATGCGCGAAACCTCTACTACGCTCATGGTTTTGAGCATACAGGGCAGGAAGCCCACTTTCTCTCCTACCGTGAGTTTGTTGAATCGATTCGTGTACCTGCTGGTCGTGAAGCCACCTGGCGCGATTTTTCAGGGTGGTTTGCCAGAATGCAGAACTCGTTTAAAGGTATCGACGCGCATCAGGCATTTGAGGAGATCCGCGGCGTGATTACTGCCGGTGATGCTGGTATTCTCAGCCGAGAGCAGTACGCACAGCTTGGTATTCGTCAATCAATTTTTGGAGATAATCAGCGAGACAAACTCTATGAGCTCTTCGGAAAATATCGTCAGTGGCTTGCTGAAGAGGGATTGTTCGACTTGAACATTATTGTTCATGACTGTGTGGCCACCCCCCGATACGATTTTGTTGTTATTGACGAGGTGCAGGATCTCACCATTGCACAGCTCTCCCTGGTGCTTAAGACGCTTAAAAAGAAAGGAAACTTCCTGCTCTGCGGCGATTCAAACCAGATTGTTCATCCTAACTTCTTCTCATGGAGTCAGGTGAAAACTCTTTTCTGGAATGACCCGAAACTTGCCGGCCAACAGCAGCTGAGCGTGCTCACCGCGAATTTCCGAAATGGAACAGAAGCTACCCGTATTGCCAATCAACTGCTTAAAATCAAGCAGCGGCGCTTTGGCTCGATCGACAAAGAGAGCAATTTTCTCGTGCAGGCAGTTGGGGCAGAAGCAGGGAAGGTGGCTCTGATGGCTGATAACGATCTTGTAAAACGTGAGCTTGATAAAAAGACAAAACAATCAATCCGCTTTGCCGTGCTTGTCATGCGTGATGAAGACAAGCAGGAGGCCCGCAAACATTTTTCAACACCCTTGTTGTTCTCGATTCATGAAGCCAAAGGGCTGGAATATGAAAATATTGTACTGTACCGGTTTGTTTCCAACCACCGAAGCGAGTTTAACGAAATCGTCGATGGTGTTGGCAAAAATGATCTTGCCGTTGAAAATCTTTCGTATCGTCGGGCAAAAGACAAGAGCGACAAATCCCTTGAAGTCTACAAGTTTTTTGTCAATGCGATCTATGTAGCACTGACCAGGGCAATAAAAAATCTTTACATCATTGAATCCGATACTGCTCACCGACTCTTCAGCCTGCTTGAGCTTGAGGTTGATGGCAAAGTGAAGGTCGAAGCAGCCCAATCATCACTTGAGGAGTGGCAGAAAGAGGCAAGAAAGCTTGAACTGCAGGGCAAACAGGAACAGGCAGAGGCTATTCGCCGGACTATTCTGAAACAATCCCCGCCACCCTGGCCGGTTTTTGATGAAACCCATGTACGGGAGGCGCTCCTTAAGGTATTTCTTGACAAGGTGCCAGGCAACAAGCAGAAACAGCAGCTTTACGAATATGCCACCTATCACGATGAACCTTTTCTGGCTGAACGGCTCATTGAGGATGTGCAATTTGAGTCGAAAAAAAGTTTCAATGAACAGCTCGAAACACTTGGACGAAAAAGTTATCTGCCCTACTTCACCCAGCAGACCCGTAACATTCTGAAGCAATGTGATCAGTATGGTATTGATCACCGCCTTCCCATGAACCAGACACCGCTGATGGCTGCGGCTGCTTCCGGCAATATTCCTTTAACCGAAGCACTGCTCGAACGCGGTGCAGACACAGGGAAAACCGACCTGTATGGATTCAATGCTCTGCACTGGGCAATGCGCAGAGCATTCCGCAATCGCGAATATGCCCGTTCAAATTTTGCAGTGCTCTATGAACTCCTTGCTCCATCGTGCGTTGACGTCAATACCGGTGATCGTCTTGTGCGCCTTGACCGCCATATCTCTGAATACTTCCTTTTTCAGACGCTCTGGGTACTTTTTAAATCCCGTTTCACCCACCGGCAGCAAAACACTTATGGAGCTTTTGATACCAAGGTAATTCTTGAAGCATGGACGAATATGCCGTCTAATGTTGTTTACCCTGAACGCAACAAACGGCCGTATCTCTCAGGTGTTCTTGCACGCAACGAAGTCGAACGCAACTATGCATACAACCGGGCCTTGTTTATACGCATGACACAAGGATGGTATCAATTCAATCCGAAACTTTCAGTACGCTCCATTGACCTCGAAAACAAGCAGGGATGGACTGCCGTGTATCAGGCATTGAACCTTCCGCTGATTTACGAGTTCTCTGATGAGCTGATCTACCCGCAGATTGAAAAATATGTTACGATGGCCGGAATCCCGAAACCACCAACTCCGGTTTGCGCTGAACAGGCCCTCGCCCGCAAAAAAAAATATATCAGAGAGAGTCGTTCGCACTGGGAATATACTGACTGATAAGGGACGTTGTTAAGTAGCGTTAGAAGTTAAAAAAGATTCTATATTGCTTTCAAGCATTGAGGTTGGTTATCCTGAACCAGAGCTCTCTCTGTTTTTCAAAAAGAAAGCAATTGAAACCTTACGATATGATTGTCGTCCCTGATGTTATCCCCGAATTCTTACTGCTTGATGAATTGTTTGCACCTTACAGGCAAATGTTGGGTGTTGATTATGATGGGTACAGAAATCACTGTTTGCGTGTTTTCAACTTTTGTTGCGTGCTTGCGGGGAAAAATGCAGATGCCGAAAAAATAGCAATTGCCGCTTTCTTTCATGATATAGGGATATGGAGCGATAACACCTTTGACTACATCCGCCCATCCCAAGTGCTTGCACATCGTTATCTTGAAAAAACAAACAGGGCGGCATGGGGTGATGAAATAGAGGCAATGATCGGTGAGCACCACAAGGTTTCAAAATATAAACTCAATTCCTCATGGCTTGTTGAACCGTTCAGAAAAGCTGACTGGATAGATCTTTCTGCAGGATTGCTTCGGTGCCGTTTGCCGGATGATTTTGTCACCAATGTTATTCTTGCATTTCCCAATGCTGGATTCCACAAAAAGCTTTTAACTCTTATTGTAGAGAGACTGAAAAGCCATCCGTTCAATCCTTTACCAATGATGAAACTCTAAAGATGACACATCCGCAGAGTTTAGAAGCACCAGAAATTCAATAATTTAGATTTTCACTCCATGCCAAGAGGCGCCAGGCTTGATTATCCGGGAACACTGCATCATGTGATTTTCCGGGGGATTGGTGGTTGCGTCATTGTTGAAGATAATGCGGACAGGCAGGATTTTGTCAAGAGGATGAGCCGACTGGCTGAAGGAACGGCGACAGTCATTTATGCATGGGCGCTCATGACCAATCATGTCCATATCCTTCTGCGGAGCGGTAAGGAGGGATTGCCGCTCTATATGAGAAAACTGTTATCAGGATATGCACAATATTTTAATCGTCGACACCATCGTGTAGGCCACCTGTTTCAGAACCGTTATAAATCAATTATCTGCGAGGAGGAAGCCTATTTTCAGAAGCTTGTTGCCTATATCCATCTGAATCCTCTGAGGGCAGGTATGGTTGCTTCTTTGCATGAGCTTGAACAATATCCCTGGTGCGGGCACGGAGTTATTGTACACAGTGTAGACAATCGCTGGCAGGATCGGGATTATGTTCTGGAAAGCTTTGGATTAAAAGAAGGAGCTGCCAGAGAAGCGTATAAGGCATTTATAGCACATGAAGCAGGAAAAGGAGAGCAGTCGGAGCTTGCCGGTGGTGGTTTGATTCGTTCTCAGGGTGGCTGGTCGGTTGTTCAATCAAAAAGAAAGCAGGGCATAGTGGCCCATGGCGATGAACGGATTCTCGGAAGCAGCCATTTTGTTCAATCGATTATGAATGAGGCAGAGGAGCACATACCGAATCAGAGGCCGATGGTTGAGATCATACAGAAGGTTCAGGAGGATATTCAGCAGGCATGTGTTCGGGCAGGCATAACAGTTCCGCACTTTCGGTCAGGAGGACGCATGAAACCTTTGCCTGCATTGCGAAACGATCTTGCTTTGAAATTTGTCCATGAATACGGCCTCTCTCTTGCTGAGACAGCAAGGCAGCTCGGCGTCACAACCAGCGCAGTGTACCAGCAGCTGAAAAAGAAGAGAACATGAGATTGTGTATCATTTGTTGCCTGAAATACGCCTCTTTACGAAGCAATTGTGATGTTTTATAACGCACAATTGCTTCGTTCCGTTAAAGCTTTTCCTTATCCTCAGCCCCTATTCTGGATCATAGTTTAATACCGGTGCAAGCCATTTTTCTGCTTCCTTGATCTCCATCCCTTTGCGAAGGGCGTAATCTTCAACCTGATCCTTGCCGATTTTGCCAAGTACGAAGTATTTTGCTGCAGGATGTGCGAAAAAGAGACCGCTGACCGAGGAGGCAGGGTTCATGGCAAAGGTTTCTGTCAGCGTGATACCCGTGTTGGTTTCTGCGTTCAAAAGAGTAAAGAGTTCTGCTTTTTCTGTGTGTTCAGGGCAGGATGGATAGCCGGAAGCAGGGCGGATTCCCTGATAGTTTTCTGCAAGCAGCTCTTCGCTCTTGAGGGTTTCAGCAGGAGCATAACCCCAGAGTTCACGCCGCACTTTTTCATGAAGCATTTCGGCAAATGCCTCAGCCAAGCGGTCAGCAAGAGACTGTGCCATAATGCGGTGGTAGTCGTCCTGTTCGTTGCTGAACTCTTTGAGCAGTTTTTCAATACCAAGTCCGGCAGTAACGGCAAAACCTCCGATGTAGTCCTTAAGTTCACTCTCCTTGGAAGCAATAAAATCAGAAAGGGCAAAATTCGCCTCACCCGCCTTTTTTTCCTGCTGCTGGCGAAGGGTGTGCAGAGTCAAAAGCACGGTTGAACGGCTCTCGTCGGCATAGACCTCAATATCATCTCCAATACTGTTGGCCGGGAAAATACCTGCAACTCCCTTCAGACCAAGCAGCGATTCCTTTTCGATCCTGTCGAGCAGGCTGTTGGCATCATCAAACAGTTTTTTTGCCTCCACCCCATATTCTGCATGGTCAAAAATCTGCGGATACCGTCCTCCGTGCAGCTCCCAGGCCATGAAAAAGGGTGTCCAGTCAATATAGGGGCGCAGTGTACCGACCGTAACATGTTCAAGAAGGGTAATTCCAGGTTTGAGAGGCTTGTAGACAGTTGTATTGTCCCATTGCAGCAAAGGATGGTTACGGCGTGCATCGGCCAGCGGCAGGTATTTTTTTGATGTTGTGCGTGAAGCATGGCTCTCTCTCAGTCCAGCCTGTTCTTTTTTAAGTTGGTCAATGTAATCCCCGCAAAGTGCAGGATTAAGCAGGCTGTTGACTACCGGAACACTCCGGGATGCATCCAGTACTTGCACCACCGCACCAGAATAGACGGGAGCAATCTTTACAGCGGTATGTATTCTTGACGTCGTAGCGCCTCCTATCAGGAGCGGAATGGTCATGCCGAGCCGTTCCATTTCGCTGGCCACATAGACCATTTCGTCAAGCGACGGCGTAATGAGTCCGCTGAGTCCGATCAGGTCAGCTTTTTCACGGACAGCCGCTTCAAGAATCTTTTCGCAGGGCATCATGACGCCGATATCAACGACATCATAGTTGTTGCAGGCCAGCACAACCGCGACAATATTTTTACCGATATCGTGAACGTCACCCTTAACTGTCGCAAGCAGTACTTTTGCGGCAGCACGGGTGTCCTTGTTCAGCGCCTTTTCTGCTTCAATGAAAGGAAGAAGGCAGGCAACAGAGCGTTTCATGACCCGGGCGCTTTTCACAACCTGAGGCAGGAACATTTTCCCTTCAGCAAAAAGGTCGCCGATGGCATTCATACCGTTCATCAGTGGCCCTTCAATAACCTGGAGCGGGCTTGGGTAAAGCTTGCGGGCCTCTTCGGTGTCCTCTTCAATATATTCGACAATACCTTTGATCAGTGCGTGGCGCAGCCGTTCCTCAACGGGAGCGCTCCGCCATTCAGCAGCTTTTGCTTCAGTTTTCTCCCCGCCATTGGTTAATGTTTCGGCAAAGCTTACCAGCCGTTCGGTCGCATCGGGACGACGGTTGAGCAGCACATCTTCAACCCGGACAAGCAGTTCTGGATCAATATCTTCGTACAGAGCAAGCTGACCAGCATTGACAATGCCCATGTCAAGTCCGGCACGAATGGCGTGGTAAAGAAACGCAGCATGCATGGCCTCCCTGACCGGTTCATTGCCACGGAAAGAGAAAGAGACGTTGCTGATACCTCCTGAAATTTTTGCAAAGGGAAGGTTTTCCTTGATCCAGCGTACCGTCTGAATAAAATCAACAGCATAGTTGTTGTGTTCATCAATGCCGGTGGCAACGGTCAGGACGTTTGGATCGAAAATAATGTCTTCGGGAGGAAAGCCTACCTCAAGGGTAAGAATATCATAGGCGCGTTTACAGATGGCAATACGTCGTTCATAACTGTCGGCCTGTCCCTCTTCGTCAAACGCCATGACAACGGTAGCTGCACCGTATTGCAGAATTTTATGTGCCCGTTCCCTGAAAAGCTCTTCACCCTCCTTAAGACTGATGGAATTGACAATGCTTTTTCCCTGAACACACTGCAGGCCGTTTTCAATAACCGACCATTTCGAGCTGTCGATCATCAGCGGGACACGGGAGATATCCGGCTCGGAGGCAATCAGGTTGAGAAACTCCTTCATCACCTGCTCGGAGTCGAGCATGCCCTCATCGACATTGATATCAATAACCTGGGCACCGCTTTCCACCTGCTGGCGGGCAATGGAGAGCGCTTCATCATAGTTGCCCTGTTTGATGAGGCGGGCAAATTTTTTCGATCCGGTAACATTGGTTCGCTCACCGATATTGATAAAACCTGTCGTTCTGTTGACGCGCAGGGGTTCAAGGCCGGAAAGCAGCAGCTCATGGTGTTTTTCAGGGCGCCGGCGCGGTTTCAGCGTTTTGACCGCTTCGGCAATGGCTTTGATGTGCTGTGGAGTGGTACCGCAGCAACCCCCGACAATATTGACAAACCCAGAGTTTGCAAAGTCCGCGATCTGTGCAGCCATGTACTCCGGTGAGTCGTCATACTCTCCGAATTCGTTGGGCAGACCTGCATTTGGATAGACACTCACATAGCTTTCAGCAATTCCTGCAAGCGCTGCAATGAAGGGGCGCATCTGTTTCGAACCAAGTGCGCAGTTCAGGCCTACCGAAACCAGATCCGGCAGATGGCCTATTGAAATCCAGAATGCTTCGGTGGTCTGGCCTGAAAGGGTTCGACCACTGGCATCCACAACGGTTCCTGATACCATCACAGGGATACGAATTCCGGTGCGGTTGAAAAACTCTTCAATGGAAAACAGCGCTGCCTTGCAGTTGAGGGTATCGAAGACCGTCTCAACAAGCAGAAGATCAACGCCACCCTCCATCAGACCTTCAAGTTGAAGGGTGTAGTTATCCACAACCTCCTTGAAGCTGACTGCACGGAACCCGGGATTGTTGACATCGGGCGAGAGCGAAAGGGTTTTGTTGGTCGGACCTATTGAGCCGGCTACAAAGCGCGGTTTATCAGGGGTTCGTGCTGTATACTCGACGGCCGCCTTTCTTGCCAGTCGGGCGGCTTCAACGTTCAGTTCTTTAACAAGATTTGATGCATTGTAGTCAGCCTGTGAAATAGGGTTGGCATTGAAGGTGTTGGTTTCGATGATGTCCGAGCCAGCTTCAAGAAAGTCACAGTGGAGGGCGTAAATGATATCAGGACGTGTCAGCACAAGGAGATCATTATTTCCCATAAGCGGATGAGAATGCTCTGCAAACCGTGTGCCACGGTAGTCTTTTTCCTGTAATTTATGACGCTGGATCATAGTGCCCATGGCACCGTCCAGCACAAGGATGCGCTGTTCGAGCAGATGTAAGAGTGAGTCCTTCATTCGTTATGCGGCGACTGCGGTTAAAAAAAAAGAGAATATACGATTAAGTCAGTAATTACTTCTTTACAGGCATCTTCTCTTTTAGCCATGACCGGATCAGATCGATGCCGCTGTCGGAGATCTGGTGAGCTACAGGGTATTCACGATAGGTCAGGTCATCAACGTTTTGCTGCAGCCATTCATTTGCCGACCGTCCCTTTGCAATCGGCAGGATATCATCATAAAGTCCGTGCATCACAAGAAAGGGGAGCTTCCTCAGCAAAGATATTGCCGTATCAAGCGGCAGTGATTTTTCAGGAAGCTGTCCGCTCAGTGCAATAACGCCATGAAGCAGTTCAGGTGCATTAAACGCCGTCAGATAGCTCATGACTGCCCCCTGGCTGAACCCCATGAGAAAAACCTTGTTCCCTGCCGGACGGTATTCATGGATCAGCTCTTCGGTAAAATGGATAAAATGCTCAAGAGCTTTCTGTGCCGCACTGTAATCGACCGTGATACCTTTCGGGGTAAACTCAAGGGGAAACCAGCCATACATACCGAAATCCATAGTCTGTGGTGCTCTTGGACTGATGTAGCGAAATTCGGGCAGCAGGGCGGGTGCGATTTGAATCAGGTCTTTTTCGTTACTGCCGTATCCGTGAAGCATGATCAGAAGCGGGGCACCCTCAGAGTTTGCAGGTAAAAGCTCAAGACTGGTGAGGGAAAAATTGTTACGTCGCTGCATAGGTAATAAATTGGTTACAGTTGTGGTGTGTTTATGATCCGGGTAATGAAGCCGCCGCCAAGCACTTCGTTGTCACGGTAAAAAACCGCCGCCTGTCCGGCAGATACCGCATTTTTTGGCGAAGCGAATGAGACAGTTGCTGAGTTGTCATCAAGAGGTTCAAGAGTGCAGAGAGTTTCCCTGTCACGATAGCGGATTTTCCCGCAAGCTTCGATTGTGCCTGTCAGGCTCTCCAGACCAATCAGGTTAAGACCGGAAGCAATAAGTTGCCGGCATTCAAGAGAGGATTTTTTCCCGACATGAATACGGTTATGCTCAGTGTCGAGAGCTGTAACATAGAGAGGCTCTTTGGCTGCAATGCCGAGCCCGCGGCGCTGTCCGATGGTATAGAACGGATAGCCGCGGTGTTTGCCGATAACCTTGCCAGTCTCGTCAACAATATCTCCATTCGCAACTTTTTCGGCAAGACCAGGAAGAGCACCGGAAAGGTAACTGCAGTAATCGTCCTGCGGAACAAAGCATATCTCCTGACTCTCTTTTTTTTCAGCGGCCCTGACCCCGAAAGAGTGGGCCAGCTTACGGACTTCCGGTTTGGTGAGTTGCCCGAGCGGAAAGAGGGTCTTTGCCAGGTCGTTTTGCGATAGCATCCACAGAAAATAGCTCTGGTCTTTTTCAGGATCAGCCCCTTTATAGAGGCGGTATCTTCCATTACTGAAGTCTGTGGCGGCAAAATGGCCTGTGGCAACAAAATCAGCATCCAGCAGCTTCAAACCCTCAAAAAGGCCGAACCATTTGATTTTTTTATTGCAGACCATGCAGGGGTTCGGTGTCCGTCCCCCGAGGTAGTCATCATGAAAATAGTGAATCACATCATCCCTGAATTTACTGCTGAGGTTCAGGGTAAACACCGGAATCTGAAAATCCGGATGATCGCTGATAACAAGCGGCGATGGTTTAAGGGAAGGGCTCTCGTCAAGAGAGTCGAGGACCCTGATATTTAGACCCGTGACGGAATATCCCTGTTCAACAAGAAGACATGCAGAAACAGCTGAATCAACTCCGCCGGAAATACCAACCACAACTTTTTTTTGAACATTCATAAGTTAACTGAGTTTATATCCTGGGCCGCCGCCACCTTCAGGGGGTGTCCAGGTAATGATTCTGTAAGGGTCGACGGTTTCACATGTTTTACAGTGCAGGCAGTTCGACGCGTTAATTGTAAGCGTTAAGTGTGGATCACCGGTTATTTCGTAGACCTCTGCCGGGCAGAAATGCAGGCATGGATTAGCGAACTCGACAGTGCATTGCTGCAGGCATATTTTCTCGATATCTTCAGGTTTTATGAGCAGGTGGCATGGCTGATTCTCTTCGTGCATGGTTCCCGACCGGTAAAGGCTCTCTCTTTTGCTGAAGGTAAGGCTGCCGTCCGGAGTGAAAACTTCTCTTCCTGCAGCAGATCGTGCTTCTTTGGATGAGGTTGACCTCTTTTTTTCATCGCGGCGATTCCCAAAGCCTTCAGCCATTGAGAGACCAGGAAAGGTAAGCTGCAATCCTGCCTGAACCAAACCGGAATAAAGTCCGTGATCAAAAGCTTTCCGATAGTTTCTTGCAGCGTACAGTTCATCGTAAGCCCATGAATTATTGAACCGTTCGCTGTAGGTTTTCAGTTGATCGGTGGAAAAATCATCATGCAGAAGCGATTCAAACAGAGTTTCAGCTGCTAGGATTCCGGATTTCATCGCAAGGTGCAGCCCTTTGTGGCGCTGCATGTTTACCATTCCTGCCGATTCACCGGTGACAAGATATCCCGGACCGTAAAGGGAGGGCATGGCCTCAGCACCACCAGAGGTTATTGTTCTTGCTCCCGACTCAATCATGCTGCCTCCTTCAAGGATTTTGGCAAGCATCGGGTGCTGTTTAAAGCGCTGAAGATTAAGATGCGGATCGCAGACAGGCGACGTGGGATCCAGTGAAGTGATAAACCCCAGAGAGAGCAGTGTCGATGACAAGGCATAGAGCCATCCTCCGCCATAGAGATCTGACGAAAGAGGATAGCCGAACATCTGGTGAACCTCTCCAGCGATGAGGCGACCTTCCGGTATCCGCCATGTCTCTTTGACTCCGGTTTCGTAGCGTTGCGGCGTCATTTGCATGCCATTTGGAAAGTGTTCGCAGACTTTTCTGAAGAACGAGCCGTCAGAGCCTTCCCCTATGACAGTAGCTTTTGTTTTAAGCAAAAGCCCGGGTTCAAAGTTGTTTTTTTTCTGACCCTTTCTGTCGAGCCCCTTGTCGTCTGTCAGAATACCCGCAAGCCTGCCGTTTTCGATAGATGGAAGAACGGCTGCAGTATTGTCAAAAAGCTGAAGACCCTCTTTTTCTGCCTGATCAGCCATCCATGAACCGATGCGGGAGAGCGAAACGAGCATATTCCCCTTATTGCTGAATGGTTCAGGAAAAAACGGAAATGGAAACTTCCTTTTTGCTGTCAGATACCATAGACACTCCTTCGAGACCGTAGTTTCAAAAGGAAATCCCTGATCTCGATAATCAGGAAAAAATTCATCGAGGGCTTTTGGATCAAGAATTGCACCTGAAAGAAGGTGGGCACCGGCATACCGTCCTTTGTCAATCAAAGCTATTGAGGGTTCAAGAGTGTTTGCCGACCGAGAGTTATGACGCTTCAGGAGGCGCTGCAGGTGTATTGCCGATGCAAGGTTTGCAGCCCCAGCACCGATAAACACAATATCGAATTCCAGTGATTCACGTTCCTGCATCATTGTATAATGTGGATGTTGATTGACTTTTTCTCTTGCTCAGCTCACCTTCAACTGTATATGTCCAGGCAGCACACGCACAAAAATTTTTCCAAGCAGTTTTTCCGCAAGTTCGAGAGGAGGAAGTTCATAGAATTGTTGTTCCAGCCTTTCCATGAAGCGAGATTAAAAAAATTTGTAATGGTTCGTGTAAGTATTATAATGTACCAAGTCATGACAGAACTTCAACTGCTATAAATTTCCCTGGTTAGTACATGGGCAGAGTAATTGCGATTGCAAACCAGAAGGGTGGTGTAGGAAAAACAACCACTGCTGTAAATATAGCGGCATCGATTGCCATATCTGAGTTTAAGACGTTGCTTATCGATATCGATCCCCAGGCCAATGCCACATCCGGCTTCGGGCTTGAAATAGGCGACGAAATCGATAATACCTTTTACCAGGTTATGGTAAAAGGCGGAAACATACAGGACGCTATCAAGTCTTCCAGTCTTGAGTATCTTGATGTTCTTCCTTCCAATGTCAATCTCGTCGGGATGGAGGTCGAACTGGTGAATATGAAAGAACGCGAGTATGTGATGCAGAAGGCGCTCAAGGGGATTCGTTCCCAGTATGAGTATATCATTATCGATTGCCCGCCCTCATTAGGCCTGATAACACTTAATTCGCTTACAGCAGCAGATTCCGTACTTATCCCGGTTCAGGCCGAATATTACGCTCTTGAGGGCTTGGGAAAGCTGCTCAATACCATCAGTATTGTCCGAAAACACCTCAATCCGAAACTGGAAATCGAAGGTGTTCTGGTGACCATGTATGATTCGAGACTTCGTCTTGCATCGCAGGTTGCCGAAGAGGTCAAGAAGTTCTTCAAAGACAAGGTTTACAAAACCTATATCCGCAGAAATGTTCGACTTTCTGAAGCGCCAAGCCATGGTAAACCTGCGCTGCTCTATGACGCTCAGAGTATTGGATCGAAAGATTATCTCGATCTGGCACAGGAGATTTTCGAAAGAGACGGTAATATTAAAAAATTTAAAGTCCGGCAGTAGCAACTGACCGGTAAGCTGGTGGAGGATATGTCAAAAAATGCACTGGGGAGAGGTTTAAAAGCACTTATTCCGGATGAAGGATTTGAATCGGGTTCAAAGGAGGAAGAACAGGAATTAGCCCAGGAAGGGAGTATTGGCAGTCTGCCAGTCGAAAAAATACGCACAAATCCATTTCAGCCCCGCAAGGAATTTGACGAAAGCGCTCTTGAAGAGCTTAAAAATTCCATTATAGAAAATGGGGTTATACAGCCGGTTACGGTTTGCAGGGATGGCGATGGCTATCAACTCATCAGCGGAGAACGCAGGCTCAGGGCCGTTATGCAGGCAGGGTTCAAGTTTATTCCAGCCTATGTTATTGAGGCTCATGATGATTCAAGTAAACTTGAGCTTGCTCTCATCGAGAACATTCAGCGTGAGGATCTTAACGCCATTGAAGTTGCACTTGCTTTGAAAAGCCTGACAACCAAATGCTCTCTCACACAGGATGAGATCGCACAGAAAGTAGGCAAAAACCGTTCAACCGTCAGTAACTTTCTCAGGCTTCTCAAGCTTCCTTTACAGATTCAGGACAGTATAAGAAACAGGGAAATATCGTCCGGACATGCAAGGGCGCTGATTAACCTTCCAGGTGAGCAGCAGCAGTTGAAGGTCTGGAAACAGATCCTCAGTCATCAGCTTTCAGTCCGTCAGACCGAAGCACTGGTTAACCGCATGTTCAAGGAACAATCCAAACCGTTAAAGCCTGACGCCATAGAACGCTCTTCACATGTTACTCAGCTTGAGTCCCGCTTGAGAGATAAACTGGCCACAAAAGTACGCATTGTGGAAAAAAAAGGTGGCAAAGGCGAAATACATATTCAGTATTTTTCGAACGACGATCTTGACAGGCTTCTCGATATTATGAATTAGGAGTGAACCGGCTCACTGATACTGTAGCTTTTTCACCGTAACCGTTAAGGACAACAATAATTATGAGGTTTACTCTTGTAGGAAATGGCAGGATGGGCCGTCAGGTAGCTCTTGTGATCGGTCAGTCGGGCTGTCATGAAACTTCCGCAGTTCTCGATGTCGATACCCCCGTTGTTCCCGAAGTATTTCAAGACAGCGATGCCATTATCGATTTTACCGTCAGAGAGGCGTTTCTCAGCAATCTTCCAGCCATGCTTTCGTCCGGTGTGCCCATTATTGTTGGCACAACAGGGTGGGATGATGTCAGCGATGAGGTCAAAAAAAAGGTCTCCGATGCCGGAGCGTCACTACTCTATTCGGCAAATTTTTCTCTTGGAGTCAACATTTTCCTCAGGAGCGTACGCGAAGCCGCACGGCTTATTGCTCCGTTTGACCAGTTTGATATTGCCTTTGCTGAACAGCATCACACAGGAAAAGCCGATTTTCCAAGCGGCACCGCGCTCAGGGCAGCCGATATGATTCTGTCGGCCAACAGCAGGAAAAAAACCATAGTCCGGCAGCTCTCGGACGACCGGAAACTTGCTCCGGAAGAGCTGCAGGTTGCAGCTTTAAGGCTTGGCGGTGTCTTCGGAAAGCACACCGCATTTATTGATTCTGATGCTGATGAAATTGTTATTTCACATACAGCAAAAAACCGCTCCGGTTTTGCATCAGGTGCTGTTGAAGCTGCCATCTGGCTTGTCCAGCGTCATAAACAGAACCCTGGATTTTATACCATGGATGATTTTTTAAATGAACGGCTCTCGTGAAGATATATGGCTACTGAAAACGTGACTCAATCTGCTCTGCCATTGAAAGGAAAGCTCTATTCTGTTCTGCTGGGTGCTGCAATCATTATTCTGACGACAACCATCCCCTATCTGACGCTGCTGAATGTTTTTCTTTTTGCCGGTATTTTTCTTGCTGGAACAATTGCGCTGCATCAGACCATTATGCGCTTTCAGGTGCGTTTGACCTACAACCAGGCGTTCACCATTGGCTGTCTGGCCGGTTTGGTTGGCGGCGTGATCTCAGAGGGTATAACCTTTGCGCTTATGGAGCTCTTCAATTACAGGCCAGGAACGGAAAGTCTTGCCCTTGTGATTGACTGGGTGCTTGAAATGGCCAAAGGAAGGCCTGAGGTTCAGCAGCAGGTGCAGGCACTTGTTGCAGCTGAGAAACTGGCTCTTACACCGGTAAAGTTAAGCTTTGTTGAAATTCTGATGAACATGGCCTTCTCCGGAGTTTTTTATGCTCCGATATCAGGTCTTGGCGGAGCCTATGCCGTTCTCCGGCTCAAACGAAAAGCCGCCAGAGAGTAATTGTTACATCGACCAGAGTGAGATCAGTTTGAGATCCCTCTTATTGACAATTCTTCCTTCATGGTAAAGTTTGTGAGCATCAAGACGTCCGTTTTCCGCGCTGAAAGGAGTTTCAAGCAAGTCGTGCTTCAGATAACGGTAAGTGTCCAGCCCGCATGCTGCCGGTTCAGCAGAGGCCGCAGCTGCAAGCCATGAATAAAAGCTTAGACTGATTCCACTCTCAAAAGCCGAGCTGAAAACTGTAAGCAGATTGTTTCTTTTTGCATACAGTGCCAATTTCAGTGCCACTGATATTCCACCCAGCCGGTTTGGTTTCAGGATCAGTGCAGAAAGCGCTTCCGGGGGGATTTGTTCAAGCAGTTCCGGCCTTTGCCAGAGGGTTTCATCCAGTGCAGAGGGGATAGCGGTTTTGGCGAAAAACTCCCCGAGATCTTCAGCGTTCTTCAGAGGCTCCTCAATATAGGCAATGCTCTCCATTGGAATGTGTCCTGCAAATTCGATCGCTTCATCGAGTGAGAACGATTGATTGGCATCAAGCCTCAGCTCGATTGTGTTTCCGAAAGTTCGGTGTAGTGTTTCAATGCTTCGGATAGCGATCTCACAGTGAGCGGATGATATCTTAAGCTTGAAGGTACGGTACCCGAGATTGAAAAACTCTACGGCCCTTTGTTCAACTTGCGGCGTATCACCGAAGAGCAGTGCATTGACCGGAACATGTTTTGCAGGAAGTTCCGCGGCATTGGAAAACGTCGGCGACTCTCCTGAGACTGTAGCTTCAAGGTTGATCATCGCCATCTCCAGCCCTGTGCGCACAGAAGGGAAGAGTTGGTCATGAAAAAAGCTGTTATTCACAACTTCGTGTTTTGAAAGTACCTCCACAAGCTGCGCTTCAGCAGATTCAAGGGTCTCCTTGTGCAGACCAGGAAGCGGAGCAATTTCACCATAAGCCGTGTGCCCGTCCTCCGTGGTCTTTAAAGCAAGGATAATCCCTTCCCTTTGTAAAAGCCGAAGCCCATTAACGGTTATTGCTTCTGTAAAAGGAATAACATACCGGTAGAGAAGTGCGTGGGTAGCTTTCAAGGTCTTTTTGGAAATTTACTGAAATCCGGTTTCCGTTTTTCAACAAAGGCGTTCCTGCCCTCTTGTCCCTCTTCACTCATATAATAGAGCATAGTGGCATTTCCGGCAAGTTCCTGCAGCCCTGACTGTCCATCACAATCCGCATTGAGTGCCGATTTCAGGCACCTGATGGCAAGCGGGGAGTTGGCAAGGATTTCACGGCACCATTGGATGGTCTCCTGTTCAAGCTGCTCAAGCGGCACAACAGTGTTCACCAATCCCATGGCAAGTGCTTCATTGGCATTGTACTGGCGGCAGAGGAACCATATCTCGCGTGCTTTTTTCTGGCCTACAAGCCGTGCCATATAGCTTGCGCCCCATCCACCGTCAAATGAACCAACTTTTGGGCCGGTCTGGCCGAAAACAGCATTGTCGGCTGCAATGGTTAGGTCGCAAAGCATGTGCAGCACATGGCCGCCGCCGATTGCATAGCCTGCGACCATTGCAATGACTGGTTTAGGACAGGTACGAATATCGCGCTGGAAGTCAAGGACGTTAAGGCGGTTGACACCCTTGGCATCGGCATAGCCGGCGTGACCGCGTATTTTCTGGTCGCCTCCCGAACAGAACGCCTTCTCTCCGGCGCCGGTCAGAATGATCACTCCAATCGAACTGTCATTCCTTGAGTCAGACAGGGCGGCAATCATCTCCTCAACAGTCTGGGGACGAAATGCGTTTCGTACTTCCGGGCGGTTGATGGTGATTTTTGCAATACCGTCAGCCTTATGGTAGAGAATGTCGGTAAAATCACCTGTTTGTATCCAGTTTACAACGCTCATAACTGCTTTTCTTCTTGCTGGTTGAAAAAAAATCTCAAACGATCCAGAAACAATTCCTTGTTTTCAAGTTGCAGGGTATGGCCGCAATGAGGAAAAATTTCAAGATCAGAGCCAGGGCATAACTTAACCATTTGGTGGCCAATCTCAACGTAACGCTCATCTTTTTCCCCTACAAAAAACCGTATTGGCACACGGTTATGTTGCAGAGCCTCCCATTGTGAACGTTGCCGTCCTGTTCCGAGCACTCTCAGTGCGAGAGCAAGATTCCGGGGATCATTGATTTTCCGTTCACTCTCCACATCTTTAAATATCGGGTGATGTTTCAGTGTCGCAAAAAGCGGCTGATCATACCATGCCTCAATGAACCCCTCAAAGTTTCTTTCAATTTTTCGTGCAATTCTATCATCATGCACCTGCCGATCACTCTGTTCCTTGTTTGTCCGGAGTCCAGGAGACGCCGAAACGATAATGGCTTTGGTAAAAAGCTCAGGGTGACGAAGCAGAAGAGCAAGTGCAAGACGTCCTCCCATCGAATAACCGACAAGATAGCTTGGAGAAGAAGCCGACAGTCTGAGCAGTTCAGCAAGAGCATCGACTGTTTGTTCAAAAAAACCATCGCTCGGAGGTGCTTCCCTGAAGCCTGCTTTTCCGTGTCCCGGCAGATCAACCATTACACAGCAGAAGTCATTGCAAAGCTCTCTCGCCACCGGAAGCCAATCGCCACCGGACCCAAGAAACCCGTGCAGAAAAAGGATACGGGGCAATGTTCTTTCCCCTATGGTCACGATATGTAAAGGAACTTCCTGAATAGTTGACGGCATGGTAATGAAGTCTGTTGAGCAGATTACTCTCTGACAATCTACCTGAAAAGGTAGTGATTGGCAAGGGCACTGATTCTTCCCTGCAGTGCACGGTGCTGCAGCAGGTTTTCCTTCCTGGATCCTTTTATTTCGATTACAATGCTTCGATTGCTTCCGGATGCGGCGGTATAGATTTCTCTGAATTCACCGTTCGTCTGCGGGCATGCATAGTCCACACTAAAGGTTTCCGCCGCAGACCGGACGTTGTAGTTTTGGGGTGTGGCAAAATGGGTTTCAAAC
>CAIPYV010000083.1 GCA_903869365.1 uncultured Chlorobiaceae bacterium | reverse complement strand
TTTATCTGCGGGTACGTTTCCGGTAGCTTCACACAGGCGGATTACTCTGCCTGCATGTACCAGTGTGGGCAACTGACGGCACAGTTGGTTCAAATAACAGTTCAGTTCCGCGACTTCACGTCGCACCATTTGCTTTCCTTCTGCATGGGAGGTTCGTCAAGTTATCTTGCAAATCGAGACCATGAGGACGTCTGCCCGTTTTCACGTGGGGTGATGTTGCAACCCCTATCCGCTCGATTACAGGGCGGCGTTCGCTTCTTCCTCGTTCTTGTGCCCGCATTCCCATGGTCCTTCCTTACGGTTGGATTGCCCGGCATAGCCGGGCGGAAATACGGGGTTTCCGTGTTCCGCATAGTGAACCTGCGAGTGGGTTAGGCTCCGCCTCTCCGCCGGTGGGAGTTATTGACCGTGTAAACGTAGATTTCAGACGTTTACCAGCCCACGTACCTTTTGGTTCGAGTGTGACAGTAGCTTTCACTCGTTAGGGTTAACGGCGGTTGCACCGGTTCAGTTATTTTAGCCAATACCACTCTCTCCCTTGCCCCTCTCCGCTTGCTACTGGCAGATTCGGCTTCTCCTCACGGATCAGCTTACAGTTTTGCCTGCGGGTACTTTTCCGGAAGCTTCACACAGGATGATTGCTCATTTTGCATGTCCCGGTGGGAGCGGCCGACGGTACGGCCGGTTCAAAGAACAGTTCATCTATGCGACTTTCACGTCGCACGAAATCAAGCCCTTCCGTGATGTGCGTTATCCTAGTTTTTTCTGGTGAGAGGGTTAGTCCCCGTTCTGCCAGAAACCTGATAACTATAGGCATGACCTCCTCTTCAAGCCACTCTTTCGAGTAACCAGTGATGATGAGTCGAGTCACCCCAGGGAACCGCCCCCCGAGGTGCTCACAGATACGGACGTGAACGTCTCCGCTCATCCGGCTCCTCCTATCCAGCATTTCCATACAATAAACGCCAGTGCGCGAACAATTGAGTGTTTTGCCGAGCTATACGCTCCAACCAGTGCATTGCTTGGCGTTTATGACCTTTCAGACGCTTGAACTTTCGTGTCGCCCACAGCATGAGCTTGCGATCTATGTGTCGCAAAGTTGGATAGAGTGCCGATTGATAAAATGCACTGTAATAGTTTACCCATCCATGGATCATTGCGTTAAACATCCGGGCCAAGTCATCCAGTGCCTTATCACTGCGGAGATGCAGTTTCCAGCACCGGACTTCCTGCCTGATTGCTTTGGTGGCTTTGTTGCTGACCGCCGGACTGAAGTTGATAAAGAACTTTCCCCACCGGTTCTTTGACCTACGGGCTCGGAATGTATAGCCCAGAAAGTCAAAGCTGGTTACCGGATAGTCACCTCGACGATCATCATCTTTACAGTAGACAATCCGGGTTTTCTCTGGGTGAAGCTCTAAGGGACGCAGTCATTATAAAAATACCGTTTTAGGTTTGATGCTTATATCCCACCACTGTAGATCTTTTGATCGCATCAGTCTTTTTTCAAGATTCTTTTTTTCCTTGCCACAGAGCTTTATGCCCTTTTGGTATACCGTATCGAGGAGCATTGCTGTTTGCGATATTCCCCGCCAAGCAAAGTTGCTGGCACGATTGATAACCGTTGTCACACTCTCAAGGAGATAACCATTCCATGATTTTTCCAACCCAGCCCAGTAGCGTTCAATACTGTTATATTTGCTGTGATAGGGTGGATAATAGATCAATTGAATGTCCAGTCCAGTCATATCAGCAAACGCGGTCATCCGGTACAGAAATTGACTCCGATGCCCATTGCATTCCGGACCGTTATCCATATTAATGACCAACTGTTTGAGGTTAGAAAGTGAGGACTTCCTCTCTTTCCACCACAACTCAAGTCCATCAACCAGAAAGTCACTGGTCTTGTTGCTGCTACCAAAAAACAAGAATGATTTGCCGCTAACAGGTTCAAGAATACCACCAGGAACCAATTTTTCCCTTGGTCGCATATCATGATCCCATGCTTCGACAGCCTTTGTTCCACGAGACTTTCCGCCTCGTGAATATTGCCCGACAAGCACAGTAGCTTTCGTATCAATACTCAATCGTAATGTTTCAGGATCCTCATCAGCCGACGTATTCATTTTCCAGACGTTGTTGAAGATGGCGTCTGTTTCTGCTGTTTTTTTTCAACCTTGGTTTTCTGAACCGTCCGTAATCGATACTTCTGCCGGTTCAAAATATTGGATATAGTTCGAACTGCAGGCAGTGATTCTTCAGGCCACCCTTCGGCAAGAAGCGCATTATAGACTGATTGCGCTGTCATGTTCGTATAGAGCAAAGTCGTTCTTAAGCGTGGCTCAGCCTGACTATGGGGCTCCATTATTTTCCGAATGGATGCAAGCAACTCAGGATGCTTCTCTTCAGATTTTGGCTTGTGTCGTTCTGACAAATCGTTGACACAGACTATCCCACTTTCAAATTCCTTTATGCCTAATGTCACTGCGGAGCGACTCCAGCCAAATTCATTTTCGGCAACCCGTGACTTACCGTCCAATATGGTCAGCACAACATCTCCCATTGCTTGGCGCCGAACTGGCCACGGAATTAATGTAACCAGTCGAGTAATCAGCCCTGCTATCTCAGGAGTTATGCCGTTTCGGTTCAGTGTAGATGTCTTCATATGCAAGTTCTCCAGTTTTTACGTTGCAGTATGAAGATATTATAATGGGTAGATCAGTATTTACTAAATCCCTCAGGTGTCGTTTCTAAGTAATCTCGCATAAATAAACTGGACGGATGAGCAGATTTATTACTATTATGATGTCATGGATAACATTGTGATGGTAAAATCAAAATACCAAGTGCTCTCTGGGCGACTTGATGAATCAACGCTGCGAATATGGTCAGAGGTAGAAGCACAAAGCTTAGGAAAAGGCGGAGTGATTACTGTTGCTAAAGCGACGGGAATGTCTCGAACAACGATATACGCAGGATTAAAAGAATTAGCCCTTGAAGCAACAGACACTGACCAAGTCTTTGCTGATAAGCATAAACGAAAAGATCGCAGAGTCCGTGCGGTCGGTGGTGGACGAAAAAAGTTAACGGATATTGATGAGAGTTTATTGAGCGATCTGAACGTCTTGGTTGATCCGACAACACGAGGATATCCCACGTCCCCATTGCGATGGACATGCAAAAGTACTGCCAAACTGGCAGCAGAACTCAATCGTCAAGGTCACAAGGTGAGCCCAAGGACAGTGAATAATTTACTCTACCAGTTGGATTATAGCCTTCAATCGACACGA
>CAIPYV010000082.1 GCA_903869365.1 uncultured Chlorobiaceae bacterium | reverse complement strand
GGCTGCTGCTGGCTGGTTTACTTCATTGTTTTTCAATTGATTATCGCTGTTTTTGACGGGTACGTTTCCGGTAGCTTCACACAGGCGGATTACTCTGCCTGCATGTACCAGTGTGGGCAACTGACGGCACAGTTGGTTCAAATAACAGTTCAGTTCCGCGACTTCACGTCGCACCATGCGTTTTCCTCCTGTGTCAGTGCATCCAGTTTGACTTTGAGAGCCTTAAACTCAGAAAAGTAGTCGGAGTGAATAGCAGAAACTATGTTGTCGGCAGTGGTGTCGTCGTAGGTGTGCGATGTTAAATTGCGACTTACGATCATGTCCATCCATACATCACCGTTTCCAAGTAAACCGGCTTTAAACGCTGCTCGTGTACTATCTTTGGATCCATATAAATTTGAGGAGATCAACGGAATAGAGTTTAGCGAAGGAAAGAGACTCTGCATCACAAAAAGACTGATGACAGAGGAGGTATACTTTTTTCTGTTCTGTTTTGTATTCGGTATCTCGGCTAATGCGAAACGTCTTATTCCATAACCAAAAGTTTGTGTTTGAGATAATTTTGATTTTTTTAATTTAATTGTTAACATTTGTTAACCCCCGTTGATTGAGTATCTGCTGTATCTGAATATCATAAGTGTATTACTATTAAAAAGAAATGGTAATGCCTTTCAAACGAAACAATATTTCCACGCCACTGGTTATAAAAAATACTATGACTGATCAACTGCAAGCCAGGTTTCAGGAAGCCCTGCAATATCATCAGCGGGGTGATTTAGTTGCAGCACAATCGCTCTATCAAGAAATACTGCAAGCTCAGCCCAACCATTTTGATTCACTGCATCTTTTAGGAATTATTGCATTTCAAACAAAGAATTTTCCAACGGCTGTGGAGTTGATTGGAAAAGCTATTGAAATCTTTCCAAACAATCCAGCCTTCTACAGCAACCGAGGCGCAGCACTCCAGGAGCTGAAGCAACCAGCCGAAGCAATTCAGAGTTATGACAGAGCTATCGCTTTGCAGCCAGACTATGCAGATGCATACTATAACCGAGGCGTTGCGCTCCAGGAACTGAAGCTGCCGGTCGAAGCCATTGAGAGTTATGACAGAGCCATTGCTTTGAAGCCCGACTATGCAGAGGCATACTGCAACCGAGGTCTTGCGCTTCAGGAACTGAAGCAACCAGCCGAAGCCATTGAGAGTTATGACAGAACCATCGCTTTGAAGCCCGATTATGCAGATGCATACTATAACCGAGGCAATGCTCTCAAGGAACTGAAGCAGCCAGTCGAAGCCATTGAGAGTTATGACAGAGCCATTGCTTTGAAGCCCGACTATGCAGAGGCATACTGCAACCGAGGCGTTGCGCTCCAGGAACTGAAGCTGCCAGTCGAAGCCATTGAGAGTTATGACAGAGCCATCGTTGCAATGCCAGACTATGCAGAGGCATACAGCAACCGGGGCGTTGTACTCCAGGAACTGAAGCAACTACCCGAAGCCATTGAGAGTTATGACAGAGCTATCACTTTGAAGCCCGACTATGCAGTGGCGTATAGCAACCGGGGCGTTGCGCTCCAGGAACTGGAGCAACTATCCAAAGCCATTGAGAGTTATGACAGAGCCATCGCTTTAAAGCCAGACTATGCAGAGGCACACTTCAATAAATCAATTGCTTTGCTCATGGATGGTGACTTTGCTCAAGGTTTGGAGTTATATGAATGGCGATGGAAAAAAGATGATTTTACCTCTCCAGAAAGAAACTTCCAACAGCCTCTTTGGCTTGGTGACAATACACTTACTGGAAAAACCATATTGTTACACAGCGAGCAAGGACTTGGCGATACGATTCAGTTTTGTCGCTATACCAAGCTTGTTGCAGAATTAGGAGCTCGAGTGATTCTGGAAGTTGAAAAACCACTGGTACCGTTACTTCAAGAGTTCGCAGGTGTGTCTGAATTAGTCGTAAAAGGAGACTCTTTGCCCCCTTTTGATTATCATTGCCCATTATTGAGTTTGCCATTAGCGTTCAAGACTGAATTACATTCAATACCTTATTCAAATAAATACCTGCGAAGCAACCAAAGTAAGCACTCTTATTGGGCAAGCAAGCTTGGTAGTCAAAATAAATTGCGTGTTGGAATTGTTTGGAGTGGTAGTTCAGTGCATAAGAATGACAAAAACCGAAGCATACAGCTTGCTGATATGATGCAGCAATTGCCATTAGATTGTCAGTATGTGAGCTTGCAAAAAGAAGTACGAGATATTGATAAATCTATGCTTCACTCGACCTCAAGTGTTCTTCATTATGGTGAAGAGTTACATGACTTTGCTGATACAGCGGCACTATGCGAACTTATGGATATAATAATAAGTGTAGATACAAGCGTTGCGCATTTATGTGGAGCAATGGGTAAAGTGACTTGGGTTTTATTGTCGTTCTCTCCAGATTGGAGATGGCTTCTTGATAGAGATGACAGCCCTTGGTATCGAAGCATAAAATTATACAGACAACACAATATAGGAGACTGGGATAGTGTGTTGGAAAATGTTGCGAATGATTTAAACAAATGCAAAAAACAAAACATCATTTAAAGTTGTGCAGCAACCGCCGGTCTGAATCCCGTAGCCGAAGGTTCCATGGTGGTCTCAACCAGATTCATGCCGCTGATCTGCAGCGTTCTGAAAGGGGAGTGCCGAACCAGTTCATAATCATGAGTGCCGATAAGGACGGTGATGCCCTTCAGGTTGATTCTTTTCAGATACTCAAGGATTTCCAGTGAGGTATCGGGATCGAGATGTCCTGTCGGTTCATCAGCAAGAATAACTAATGGTTCACGCACCAATGCCCGCGCTATTGAAATTCGCTGCTGTTCTCCTCCCGACAAGTCAAGAGGCATAAGCTTTGCCGCACCTTCAAGGCCGACACTCTCAAGCGCATGCATCACCTTTTCCCTGATGAGCTTCTCCTTTGTGCCGGTCACCTGCAGCACAAAAGCCAGATTATCGTATACATTGCGGTCTTCGAGCAAACGAAAGTCCTGGAAAACAATCCCGAGCTTTCTGCGCAAGTGTGGTATCTGCCGCTTTTTAATGGTGCGCGAACTGTATCCGGCAATCCTGATCTCTCCTTTTTTCGGGCGGATATTCATATAGAGCGACTTGAGCAGTGTCGACTTGCCGCTTCCGCTTTTCCCTACAATATAGACAAGTTCGCCAGGCTGAATAGAAAGGTTCAGATTCTGAAAAACCGGTTTTTTATTCATTTCAAGGTCAACATTGATAAATGAGATCATAATGGTTGCAGCGTTTGTTTTCTATTGTTGGCAATCGTGATGGCAAGCAGCGTGGCTTCATAACAACTTCTTTCAGAGGCGACTCCTTTTCCGGCAATATCAAAACCAGTCCCGTGATCAGGCGAGGTCCGCACAATCGGCAGTCCAAGCGTAACGTTTACCCCGGTATCAAAAGCGAGTACCTTGAAGGGCAGGAGACCCTGATCGTGATACATCGCCACAACAATATCATAGTTTTTATAGCTTCTCGCACCAAAAAATCCATCAGCCGGAAAAGGCCCATCCACCTGGATTCTGGCTGAAAGCCTTTCGATACAGGGACGAAGAATCTCCTGCTCTTCACATCCCATCACTCCTCCGTCAGAAGCGTGCGGATTAAGGCCGAGCACCGCAATGCGCGGATGAGCAATTCCGAAATCGCTTTTCAGTGAAGCAGCAAGGGCAGAGAGAAATGCGTCAAGATCCATCATCCGGATAAGTCCTGGAATTTTCTCGAGAGGTTCATGAATAGTGGCAAGGGCAACCATGAGGTTCAGAACAGGATCAAAAAACATCATGGTCGGTGAAGCTATCCCGAACATACTGCCGAGGAACCCCGTGTGGCCTGTTTCCCGGTAGCCAGCCAATGCGATGGCTTCCTTGTTGATTGGGGCGGTAACGAGAGCATCGCACACACCCTCTCTGCAGAGTTCAGCGGCAGCATGAATGGACTCCATGGCAACCCGTCCAGCTTCAGCAGATATCGTACCGGGAACAATGTTCTCCGGTTCAGCAACACTCAACACCCGCAGAACTCCATACGCGGCATACTCTCTCTTCTCAAGAGCCAAGACATCTTCCACCAATTCAAGTGTTACCTGCAGATCAAGCGATTTTCGGTAATACTCCATTACTCGATACGAACCGGCAACAAGAAATGAGTGACCGGACTGCTTAAGTTTCAGAAAGCTTTTCAGAATAATTTCCGGCCCTATGCCGTGAGGATCACCGGCAGACCAGACAACGCGCATGGTTACAGTCTTTTGTATGCATTGACAATCTTTTCATCCTTTTTGACCCCTTTCAGCGCCATCATAAAAAGAACGGGTTCAGGCAGAAGCATGAAAAACCCTGTCTCAGGTCTGTGTGTTGCTGCAGTTCCGATGCTCTGAAAATACTGGTTCAGGAAATGTGCCGCCGTAAGCCCCGAAAAAAGGTCACCAAGAAAAAGAAGAATTCCCAGCAGGATGAGTTTGCTTTGCAGTGCACGGTTTTTAAAGAGAAAAATGGCTACAACCGAAAGAACAGCGGTCAGTGGTGAAAATATTCCTCCGGCATAGCAGCTTTCAGTGACATACAGGATGCCCTGTGTACTGAAGGATGCGAAATCAGTAATGAAATAAACCTTGCCGGCGCTGAAGCTCCAGAAAGGGAAAAACATACTCCCTAAAGAAAGCAATCCGGCAAGAAACAGGTAAAGATTCTGAACTCTGGCTACCATGGTTTCAGACAGTTAAACGTCATTAAAATAAGTAGCATCAATATACATAATCAGCAGAAAAGATGGAAAAAGGAGAAGTATTGGAAATCGTTGAACATCCAAATCGAGAGAAAAAAAGCTTAACCCTTCCCAACAAGGTAGCTCTCCTTATTCGCAATATCCCTCTCAAGTTGGCACCTCTTTTTACAATTCCATGTTCAGGATAACTTCTTTATGGTATGCAATATGCCTTTAAAGCGGGATTTGCCGAGTTCTGTTAATTGCTGATTTTAAGCACAGTAATGTACTTGATTGAACAGAGAAGTGTATAAGGAATATCATGTCCGGATTACGGATTGTCGGCTCTTATTTCAGAACAAACTGGGTGATCTATTTATTAGGCATCGCCATGGTGGCTGCTGGCAGTCTGCTCGCTGCGCAGATTCCAAGTCTGTTGGGTCGCGTTACTGACAGCTTGCGGGATGGTAAGCTGGGAATGACGGAGATGACTGGGTATGTCTCGATGATCGTCCTTATTGGAGTGCTCCGGGTAGCAACAGGTTGGGGGGGACGTGTTCTTGTACACCACAAGGGTCGCGAGCTGACCTATCGTTTGCGCAAAGAGCTGTTTGCAAAATGGGGCACTCTTTCACCATCCTACTATCATCGTCACAGTGTAGGCGATATGATCTCCCATGCCTTGAGTGATGTGGAAGTCGTGCGTGAATTGGTCTCCCAGGGGCTTAATCAGGGAGTCAGCGGAATGGCCATGCTGCTTGGTGCCGCCTATCTTATGGCCGTTCATGTGGATTGGCGACTGACCCTCGCAGGCCTGGGCCCTCTTCTTTTTATTCCTCTTCTTGTTAAGCTGCTTGGCCCTCAAATCAGACTGCAATCCCAGCGCTCCCAGGAAGCACTCGGAGCCATGGCCCAGACGACCGAAGAGGTTATCGGCGGCATTCGCACGGTCAAGGCTTTTGGAAAAGAGCAAGTCGTTATTGGCAGATTTGAAAACAGAGTGGACGCAATTGTTGATGAGAAGATGCGTTTTGTCCATCTCTCTGCTTTGTTTAGTGCGTTGTTGCCCTTACTGGTTAATCTCGGCTTTATATTTGTATTGGGATACGGTGGTTTTTTGGTGACAAAGAAAGTCATTTCATTGGGCGATTTTGTGGCTTTTACCCTGTACGTTGCTATGCTGCGAATGCCCCTTGAACAATTAGGTAATGTCATTAACATTGTTCAGCGATCAATTGCATCTTTGAACAGAATTGACGAACTGCTTCGAGTAGTACCCGACGTCCTCGACAGGAAAGGGCCGCTTATGGACATTCCGCTTCAGGGTTCCTTTCGGGTCAAAGCTCTTACGTTTTGTTACCCGGGCAGCGACAGAGAGGTTCTGAACAACATATCCTTCTGCGTCAAGCCAGGCAAAACTCTTGGGATCATCGGCGCTATGGGAAGTGGCAAATCTACTCTGGCCAATCTGCTGCTTCGTCTCTCTGATCCTCCAGAGGGAACGGTCTTTGTTGATGATCGTGATATTCTGCACTACCCACTTGCTCGTCTCAGGGAAGGGATAGCCTATGTTCCTCAGGATGGCTTTCTTTTTTCCAGCACGGTCTTGGAAAATATTGCTCTCTCCGACGAATATCCTGACAGGGAGAGGGTTGAACGTTGTGCAGGCATTACTGCAGTCCATGAAAATATTCTCTGTTTTCCCGAACAGTACGATACAGAGGTGGGCGAACGGGGTGTTTGTCTCTCCGGTGGTCAGAAACAGCGTATAGCAATTGCCCGTATGATCTACAAGGACGCACCCTTCCAGATTATGGATGACTCATTGAGTGCGATAGATACGGCGACAGAACGTCGTATTCTGGATAATCTTCGTGAATTGTCAAAGTCTCGTGCCGGTTCTGATGTGGCAAGGGACAAAGCTACCATCATTATTGCTCACCGTTTGAGTTCCGTCCAGCATGCTGATGAAATCCTGGTGCTTGAAGAGGGGCGTATCGTTGAGCGTGGCAGCCATGCACTCTTGATCTCTCAAAATGGGATATATGCTGAACAGTGGTTTATGCAGGCCGGTCAGTTTGAGGAGAGTGAGTCAGATGAATCAAATGAAGATGGACAAAGAGAGAGATCGGAGCTTGATCTTCATCTTGATGTTGAGATGGAAGCCCTTGAAGCAGGACGATTGGAGGAGGCGTCATGAACGAAGAATCACCAATACGCGGTTCTCTTGCCACCTTTACCCCCTATATGAAGGCTCACCGATTGAAACTGATTCTGCTGTGTCTACTGGTCGTGGCTGTTGTACTCATTGATCTGGTTCAGCCTTGGCTGGTCAAGGAGGTCATCGATCGCTATGTGACGGTCTCCCACCCCGATTCAGGAGCAATCCTGCAAATGGCCGCGGCCTATCTGGTGCTCGTATTGCTGGCCTTTGGTCTCACCTATTATCAGGATATAGTGCTGCAACGGATAGGACTGTCAATCGTGCGCTCTATTCGAATTGATCTGTTCAAGCACATTCAGTCTCTTTCCCTGCGCTACTTCGATCAGAACAGCACTGGTCGCATCATTACTAATGTGGTCAGCGACACCGAAGCCCTCAATAACTTTTTTACCCAGTTTCTGGCAAATACGCTCAGGGGTATTTTTTCTCTTGTGCTGATCATGTTTTTTATGCTGCAGTTGGACGTTATAATAGCACTCTACTGTTTTCTGCTCCTTCCGCCGGTTGTAGTATTAGCCTTCTATTTTCAGAGAAAAATCCGGGAAGTTAATGCTGAGGTTCGTCATCGCCTTGGTGTCGTCATAGGATTTTTAGCCGAAAACCTCAGCGGAATGGCCATTGTACAGATTTTCAACCAGGAAGCAAAGCAGCAGAAACGTCTTGATGAACGAAACAAGGCTTTGCTGGAATCGACCATCCTTGAAAATCGCTGGTTTCTACTCTTTTTTAATATTACTGAACTATTGGGAGATCTTGCAGTTGCAGCACTTATCTGGTTCGGTGGAAAAGGCGTGATCGAACGAACGATCTCGTTTGGAGTATTGTATGCTTTCGTAGGGTATATAAGGCGCTTTTTCCAACCTATTAATACCATATCACAGCAGATGAATCCGTTGCAGTCTTCAATTGTTGCATCCGATCGTATCAGCCGAACCCTCAGGGAAATTCCCGATATCAAAGAGGTCGATGGAGCTAAAGCACCTGAAATGGCTGGACTCATCATATTGGATGGCGTTTCTTTGGCCTATCGTTCCGGACACACGGTGCTCCATGACATTAGCTTAACAATTCGACCAGGTGAACGAGTCGGGTTTGTGGGGGCCACCGGAGCAGGAAAAACCTCTATTATGAATCTGATTACAAGATTTTACGACGTTACTGCCGGTGCGGTGATCATCGATGGAAAGGATATTCGGGAGTGGCCATTAAAGGAGTTAAGGCGCGCTGTCGGAATAGTTCAGCAGGACGTAACACTTTTTTCCGGCACTATTATTGATAACCTGCGGTTTTTTCAGCCCGATATTTCTGAAGAACGGGTAAAGGAAGCTTGTCGGCTTGTTGGGGCAGAGCCCTTTATTCTTCGACACCCTCAAGGTTACAAGACCATGTTGTCTGAGCGCGGCAGCTCTCTTTCCGCGGGCGAGCGGCAATTACTCTCCTTTGCCCGTCTCCTGATATTTGATCCACGGATTCTGATTCTTGATGAGGCTACAGCCTCTCTTGATTCCAGAACTGAAGAGCTTCTTCAGAAAGCAATTCACCGGGTATCGGCTGGCCGAACTCTTCTGGTTATTGCCCATCGGTTATCCACGGTAAAAGAGATGGATACCATTTGTGTCATGGAACAGGGATGGATCGTCGAGAGCGGCACTCATAGCAATTTGCTGAGGCAGCGGGGTTACTACTGGCAACTGCATGAGTCAGGTATGCTGCTGGAAGAGGCAGCATGATCCAAAGCCCTTCCTGACAAGTTAACCTATTCACGGTATAGAATATCCCGCTTAGACGGGATGGTGTAACTCTTTTTTATTATTGATCTTATGTAAGGCGAAACTACCATAATGTGCAACAATACCATTTCCGGTTTTGGCTCTTAACCATAAATAATAAAGGAAGATCAATGAGTAAACTCCCTGAAGAACTGCTAAGCCTGCTGAATGATACTGAGAGTACAAAAGTTGTTGGTACAATCAATAACGAAGGTATTCCTCACCTTGTTGTCAAGGGCTCTTTGACAACCCTCGATAATGAAACAATTGTTTTTGTCGAAGGGTTTGAGGGCAGCCTGACTAATGAAAACCTGATCAGCAGTATCAAGCTTCATAAAAAGATTGCCATCAACATTACAAAAGGCTTGCTCAGTTACCAGATTAAGGGCTTCCCGCATAAGTATCTCGATACTGATACTATTTTTATACAACTCTTGGGTTGGGTACGCGAGAGAAGAGGGGCAGATGCTACTATTGCCGGTGTATGGGGTGTTACTCCTGAAGAGATCCGTAATGAATCCCCGGCTTATCGAAGAAGTGCATTGGCAAAGGAAGAGAGTGGTAGTAAAAAAAGCTCTGTAGAACAGCAAGCATGAAAAAAGCGATTGACGAAAATAAACTCCTTTTGCAGTTTATGCTTTTCTCTGTCCTTGGAGGTGCGGGAATGGGTATCGCACAGATGGTTATAACGCTTTATGCGGTTTCGCTTGCTGCCACCGCCTCTCAAATTGGTTTGATTGGAGGAGTGCAGGGCATTGGACTGCTGTTAACTGTTTTACCAATCGGTGTTCTGGTTGATCATGTTGGTCCGCGAAAAGTATTTATTTTTGGCGTACTCGCAAGTGCTGTGATCTATCTTCTTTTTCCTTTCGCACATTCATCAAATTCTCTGTTATTTTTTGCTGCTCTCATCGGCTTTTTTACCTCGTTCAGATTAATTCCCATGACCAGCGCCTTTCTTGAGTTTGTAAGAAAAGTTGGCAGCAAAAAAGCAGGGTGGCAAAGAGGATCACTTTCCTTTGGACTGGTTTTCCTCGGTCCGTTGTGTGGAGCGTCCATCAGTAAATACTGGGGTTTCAGTACTACCTTTTATACGGTAAGTGCATTGGTATTTCTTCTGATTTTCGGTGCCTCGTCGATGTTCCCTCACCCTAAAAGTTCCGGTCGTATTACACTCGCCGAAAGCGTAAAAAATGCAAAAGATTTTTTCAGGAACCGCAATATACTCGAAGCCTCCTTTGCTGAAGCTTTGGCATTGGCTACGTTTTCCTGTTTCAATGCATTCATTGTTGTTATTGCCATTCGGGTATTTCATTTCTCAACACAAGCAGCATCCCTTTTTGTTTCATTTGAAGGTATAATATTTATAGCAACACTCTTCATGTTTGGCAGCCTCCTGGAGAAAATTGGACAGCGCTATTTCTACCTGACAAGTTTTGCTGTTGTTGTTTCAGGATTATCCCTTCTTTCCTGCTTTTCGCATTCGGGACTTCTTGTTGCAGGGACACTCCTTATCGGTATAGGACTTGGAATGTTAAATCTTGTCAATGTTACCCGTGTTGCCAATGCAAATGCTGAAAAAGGGAAGACAGCTGCGTTTTTTTCCATGTTCACCATGTCAGGCGCAATTATTGGCCCAGTAATAGGTGGAATAGCAGGCGAACTCTTCGGAACCTGGTCAGTATTCCTGGTTTTTATACCGCTGTATGTTGTATTCGCAATAAAGATTCATTTGAGCAAGGAAATACCGGTACCAGCAGAAATCTTCGATCAACCCCAGGAAAATTGTGCGTAGTAGAATTATCTGTCCAACAACATGAGAATAAAAAAATACTCTCAATTAATTCAAAATCAGGAAGGATATAAACATGAGCACTCTTAAAGAAATATTGTACAAAGAACTGAAATTGAAAATTGCAACCAATGTTGAAGGTATCAGTTTTGATCCTCATATTTTCAGGCATTTAGATTCAAGCAATCGACATCAGGAAGAGGTTATCTGTCTGTTTGAGATGGCTTATGAAACTCATGTCGGAATAAAGTTTCCAGCCGGGTTTCGTTCCCCGCATGGCTTGATATTTAACCTTCGATGGGATCGTCGGTCACCATATTCATTTATCTACCAAAATGAAATTTATTACCTTGCTCATCATGGAGAAATATTATTTCCAGTGGAATTTCTGGAACGTCCTGACTACTACGGACTGAAAACCTCCGATGGAACGAGCATGTCCACTATCGCTCAATATGTTCAGGAAGGGTCAATTATAATTTCATACAGTAATGAGTGCTCACTTAAGGATAGAGGCCAGGACTGCAGGTTTTGCAACATCAATGCCACAAAGGACTCTTATGGGGAAGCCGAAGGTATAGGATGGAAAACTCCCCGGCAGGTCGGTGAATCTGTTGCAGCAGCATACAGAGAGTATCAGGGTGAAGAACGTCGTCGTGTAAATTTGACAGGTGGTTTTGTTGCAGAGCGACGGGAAGTGGAGTATTACCTTGATGTGGCCGATGAAATTAAAGCATACACAGGCTTGGATGATTTCAACGGAACTGCAGTTATAGGAGCGCCTCTCGACCTGAGCGTGATTGAAAAATATAAAGAGGCCGGTTTTCGAACCATAGCTTCAAATATTGAGATTTGGGATAAAAATATATTCAAGGCAATCTGCCCCGGCAAAGAGGTGCAATGCGGTGGATGGGAAAATTGGGTGAAGGCATTGGAGTATGAAGTAGAGGTTTTTGGAAAAGGAAAAGTGCGCTCAAACATGGTGGCAGGTATTGAGCCGAAAGACTCAACACTTGAGGGAGTAGAATATCTGGCTTCGAAAGGCGTTATAGGTCTGGCCACAGTTTGGAATCCAAACCCCGGATCTGCGCTTGAAGGTCATCGCTCACCTGAAACGTCATGGTATATTGATCTCTTCAAGAAAATAGCAGCAATCCATAGAAAGTACGGCTTTACCTACGATAACATCTATGATTGTTCGGGCGCTACAGGTATCATCAGTGATATTTATAGAATTGAGGATGAAACATTTCCAGTACGCAGAACACAAGGAGCATAAACCATTCTTAATTTCCAGCCTAATAATTGTTGTACCGTAAATGGTTGTTTATGATAACTCATTTGTGGTATATAAAATCCCCTTTAAAGGGGATTTTAATATTGTTATTTATTCCTGAAATTGTTTGATAGAGTGCTTCAATAGAAATACTGTAATATTCATTGTTATGCCGAATATATCTTATTGTTGTCTGCAGAAATATCTGAATATTAAAGTATTAGTCTCGATGTAGTCTTGGATTGTATAAACAAGTTTATAACGAAGCCGATTCTTGCTGATAAAGAGTTGGCTTTTTTCTTGTCAAGAATATTTGCCTGACTTATCATTCGAATAGACTTGATATATATATTATTTCAATAATAGGTAAAATTCAAAAGTATTAAGCATCTCGAAACTGACGTTTGTTGATTGTGCAGAGATATTGTTTTGGAATAAGAATCAAGAACAAGGAGAATTCTGATGAGTGAAAAGCATGGCAAGCATATTGCAATCTATGGCAAAGGGGGAATAGGGAAATCTACCACCACTTCAAATATCAGTGCAGCATTGGCTGAAGCTGGATATAAGGTGATTCAGATCGGATGCGATCCCAAGAGCGATTCAACGACAATACTCCGAGGCGGCAACGACTTGCCCACAGTCCTTGACACGCTTCGTGAGCAGAGCAAGGTAAAAATTGAAGATGTCTCAGCTGTTGGTTTTGGAGGTGTGCTCTGCATCGAGGCAGGTGGGCCGGTTCCAGGAGTTGGTTGCGCCGGCAGGGGAATCAATGCCGCGGTGGAACTGCTGCAGGAGTTGAATCTTTTTGAAGAGTACAAGCCTGATTTTGTGCTCTATGATGTGTTGGGAGATGTGGTATGCGGAGGCTTTGCCGTGCCAATCCGCGATGGTATCGCAGACCGGGCTTTTGTGGTTACCTCTTCAGACTTTATGGCCATTTTTGCCGCAAACAATCTTTTCAAGGCAATCAATAAATATGCCCCATCCGGCGGTGCCCGTCTTGGGGGAGTCATTGCCAATAGTATTCAGGCGCCTTATGCCAAGTCGCTGATCGATGATTTTACCCAGCAAACAGGTACGTCAGTGGTCGGTTATGTACCTCGCTCCTTTACTGTCGCCCAAAGTGAACTGTTCGGGCAGACTGTAATCGAAGCTGCGCCGAAATCCGAACAAGCCGATGTCTACCGCAATCTTGCCAGATTCATCGATGAACACCAGGATTCAGTCATTCCACATCCGCTCAATGGTCCCGAACTGAAGAAATGGGCAAGAACGTGGGGAGACAGGATTTTTGAGGTTGAGACTGGAGTGGTTCAGAAAATGGAATCAATTTAAAATAAGTAATCAGTAAAACGACCGCACCCATGAGTCTTTTGAAAGCTAAATCCTCACGAACAAGAGAGAAACGACTTGATACCTTGAACGCCTGGCAGGGAAATGTATCCGCAGCGGTGACAGAGTTTTCTGATGGGGAACCTGTGAAACGGATTCGCACCTTTTCACAGAGCACCCAGGACGATCTTCTCTATGCATTGCGTCTTCTGGCTGGAATACGCAACAGTGTTGCCGTTATTCATGCTTCGCGCGGATGTGCGGCTGCCGGTCTATTTCATCAGGTTTCCAAAGGAAACGGTCGCTGGATTGTAACCAATCTTGATGACAGGGATACCATCATGGGAGCTGACCTCAAACTTCGAAAAGCCGTAAAGGAGGTTTATCTGCGTTATAAACCTGAAGTGATATTTATTGTTTCGAGCCCCATCGTCGCCATAAATAATGATGACATCCAGTCGGTCGTTGAGGAGCTGCACGAGGAGTTGGAGCTGGATATCGTTCCGATCTATGTGACCGGTTTTGCCTCGCACCATGCCGTGACAGGTTATGATACGACACTGCATGCTCTGCTCAAATATCTGGCAGGAAGACGCGGGGAGCATAATAAAAACAACAGCGTTAATCTTCTCTCAGTTGCCGAACATCCCGATGATCTCCGCGAAGTTGAACGACTTCTCTCAGCACTTGGGCTTGAGCTCAATATTCTACCCGATGGAGCCTCACCCGCAATATTTCGTAAGGCCGCTGCTGCACGCCTTTCCCTCTCTCTTGATCAGGACACAGGAAATTATCTGGGCATCACACTCCGAGATGAGTATGCTGTTCCCTATGCTGAGGCATCCCGACCTATAGGGATCAATGCCACAGGGCGATGGCTGGCGGTTGCGGGGAAAGCCTCAGGGCTGAATGAGGCTGTGCAGGCGCTCCATGAACAGGAATCTGGACGAGTGACAAAAGCCCTGGAGAATTTTTCGCTTAAAGGAGTGCGGGTCTATCTCGGTCTTGCTTCTGCCACATCATTCAGTGTACTGGGCCTCGTGGAGGAGTTGGGCGGGGAGGTGATCGGAATAACCGTCAGTCGCCTCGACCAACTGCACAAGGAGCGATTGGAGGAACTCTCCGCTCGCTATCCTGTTCTGCAGATTCATGTAGCTGATGGTCAGCCATTTGAAGAGGCCAATATTATCAAACGACTCAGCCCGGATCTCTATCTTGGCGATTCCGCACATCTCGGACAGATCGGAAGACTTGGCATACCGGTCGTCTCTCTGGAGGAGACACCCGTTCTTGGTTACAACGGTGTTATTGCTCTTGCTCGACGTTTTTCAGCTGCATTGCACAACCGCACATTTGGTGCAGCACTTGCCCGAACACCGCTTCCCTATAAGGAATCATGGTTTCGGCGCAGTCCCAACTGGCATATCAAAAAGGAAGTAAAATAGTATGGCTCATCATATAGAAGGATCGCGCAATTCCTGTGCACTCCATGGAGCACTTCAGGTCATTGAAGCAATCGAGGGGGTTGTTCCTGTTATTCACAGTACTGCCGGTTGCGGAGTGCAGCATTTTCTTGGAGTTAATCGTCTCAACGCAGGCAGTGACAGATTTGGTGGTCCACCGGTATCAAACAGCAACATCAGCGAAAAGCATGTCGTTTTCGGCGGTAGCTCCCGGTTACGTGAACAGCTTAAAAACACGGTTAAGATTGTCGAGGGGGATCTCTATGTCATCGTTACTGGTTGCTCCACCGAGATGGTAGGTGATGATATTCCAGCAATGACCAAAGAGGGACGCGACCAGGATTTTCAGGTTATCTACGCCAATACCCCGGGTTTTCGCGGAGATGTTCATCAAGGCTATCAGTTGGCAGTAAAAGCTTTGATCGAACAATTGCCTGCTCTGGGTAAGGGCGAACAATCCTCAGTCGAAGGCCTTGTGAATATATGGGGAATTGTTCCGCATCAAGACCCATTCTGGGCGGGCAATCTTGAGGAGATCGGACGCCTGCTTGAGGGAATAGGTTTGAAACCTAATCTGCTTTTCGGCTACGATCAGGGTCTTTCTTCCTGGAATCGCGTTCCAAATGCAGCTCTTAATATTGTTGTTTCTGTCTGGGGTGATTCCCCTGCCATGCTGCTTGAGGAGCGATATGGAACACCGGTGCTCAAGCTTGAAGGCCTTCCTGTCGGTAGTGCGGCAGGACGTTTCCTGCAAACGGTCAGTGACCGTCTTAACCTTGATCTTACGCATACCGAAAACTTTATAAAGAGCGAAGAAAAACGCTTGAACACCTATCTGGCCTCTCTTGCGGACACCTATTACCGTGCCGGTTTCCAGCGCGAATTTGCTTTTGTGGGAGAGAGCTCTCAGGTTGCAGGACTCAGTGAATTTTTGACAGGAACTCTTGGCCTGATCCCTCGTACGCTGATTATAACTGATAACCCTCCCGAGTATGCAAGGGAAGCATTGTTGAGCAGACTGACCGGTTTGGTGGAAGGATACAGCACCGAGGTGGTTTTCAGTGAAGATCATGCCGAAATAATTGATCAGGTGCGTTCCGGAGCAGCTGAATTGGTGCTGGGGAGTGCTCTTGAAGAGCAAGTGGCTCTTGCATTGGGAGTCCCTTTTTTGCAGCTCTCATTTCCACTCTCCGACAAGGTCGTTCTGAGCCGTGGCTATTCCGGTTATCGAGGTGCAGCCGCGCTTCTGGAAGATTTGGGGAGTGCGATTCTTTCAAACTAACCAGGGCTCTGCTTTGCAAGGAGATCGTTCACCGGAACCAGCCTGGCATTTTGATCTATACAAGAAAGTAGCGGCCATTCATAGAAAGTATGGAGCACCAATAACGGTGATCCATGATCTGCCGCTAAAAAATCTTCAATATGAGAAAATGCAATACAATATATGGGGTTAAGCTTCAAATGTATTTATAAATAAACCCTATAACATATCTATGTCTCGACTTCACTTTATGATTTTCCATAGAGTGATTAATACCCGCTCTTACATGATGAATGAGTACAAAAAGATTTTTATGATCATGAGATATTTTAGGATTTTTATCAGATAAATCTTTCTGCGTATAACGTATTTATGGTATACAGAGTACCGTTTATTAGGGATTTTATTGACTTATTTAAGATAATGCTAATTATAAAATGTCAGAAGATATATGCCTTTTGAACTTGATAAGCAAATGCCCGATATATACCATATTAGGGGTATATTTACGGTATTTACTTGAATTTTAAATGTTTTATTATTTTCTTTCCTCTATGAAAAAGATGAGCACATTGCATCTCTCAGTGGCGCTTTTCTTCTTGTTTAATAAATATCATCATAGTAATAGTGCTCATATTTAATTTGCTCTAAAAGGGTTGATTTCCTGAACATTTGTATAAAAAAGGATGAGTGCTGATATAATGAGCAAATCGATTGTTATTGAGGGTTAATTTGTCTGTATACACCTTTTGCCAAAAATTAATTTAACTGGATTATAGGAGAAAATATTATGTCCCTCGCTTTAACTGAAACATTTGAAAGAGAACTATCTCTTATAGATGTTGTTGCCAAATACCCTGAAGTACCTCGTTTGATTATCGTGAAAATTGATGCTCAGCGTCGAGGAGTGTATTACACTGACAGAGCACTCAGTGTTGTTGATCCGAATATTCATATGGTAAGCGACACTACAGCTCGCGAACTTTTCGGAGGGCGTGATGACGAGAATAAATCCTTGCCGATCTCTCTTCTCTTGAGGGATGGCACCTCTGTCATTGTTACTCCTACACCGCTTGAGCAGAATCCTTATCTGGTTGATCTTGTTGATGGGCGTCTGGCATTAGTCGATAACGATGAAGTGATTGAATTTGTTGAACTATGGAGAAAGCCACGTTACTACGATCTTAAAACCTCATCTGGTATTCCGATGAGTCAGGTTCTGAGTGCTCGTCCTCAAAGGCTTAGCCTTGTCCTTTCAAATTATTGCCATTTTTGGACGGATAATAAAGGATGTTTGTATTGCGACAGTAACAGAGACAGCAAGAAACTGAAGAAAGAGATTGGTCTCCCTCGGGTGAAGCCAAAGGATATATCTGAAACTGTTCGTGAAGCTTTAAAAGAGGAAGGACGTTTCTCAACGTTTTGTATTACAAGTGGTTCTGTTCTCGCAGGTAATGAGCTTTTCGACAAAGAAGTTGATTTATACATCGAAGCCTTGCAGGCGATTGGAGAAAACTTCACAACAAAAAAATTTCCGAGTCAGATGGTTGCAACTGCATTCAATGAAAAGCAGTTGCGGCGACTATACAACGAGACTGGGATTATGAGTTATACCAGTGATCTCGAAGTACTCCATGAGGATAAGTTTCAATGGATTTGCCCGGGCAAAGCCGATAATGTTGGTTATCAGGGCTGGAAACAGCGAGTTATTCGTGCAGTCGACATATTTGGACGAGGTAATGTTGCAAGTGGATTTGTCGGAGGGGTTGAGCTTGCCAAACCTTATGGTTTCACTCGTGAGGACGAAGCTCTGCGTTCAACCCTCGAAGAGGCTGAGTCCCTTGCAGAGAGTGGCGTTCCGGCTTTTTTTGTCGTTTGGGTTCCGCGAGCGGGTTCTATCTTTCACGACCAGCAGGCACCTTCCTTGGATTATTACGTACAGTTGGCTCTTGGTCTCCACCAATTAAGGGTCAAGTATAATCTGACAATTGATTTTGATGACTACAGGCGTTGTGGTAATCATCCTGATACTGATTTATCGAGGACTCTTTAAAAATCTAAAGTTTTAATACCATGGGCATTCAATTATCTGATGAAGTGATTTCACTTCTTAATGATCTGAATAGTAATAAAGCATTAGCTACTGTAGATGAAACTGGGACTCCTAATGTTGTTCACAGCGATTCTATTCATGTTGATGACGATGGTAACATCAATTATCTGGAAATTCTCGAAACATCTCGAACGAACCACAATCTTGTTCGGTCTATCTGGTTTGATCGAACAGTTTCAGTAGTTGTCAGCGGTGCTGATTCGAAAAGTTTTCAGATCAAAGGCATACCAATCACGGTTCATATTACGGGTCCGATTTTCCAGAAACATTACCTGGATATTCGAAAACGGCTTGGTGATGTTGATCTTACTGGTGTCTGGGTGATTGAGCCACATGAGGTGATTGATGAGAATATCATAAATCGTAAGAATGAGGAAGAAGCAAAACGACCATTTTTCCGTCACTTGGATCGGCTGGCTAAAATATAAAGGACGACCTGGTTTCAACAAAAAAGGCAAGAGAGAGATGAGAGTGATATAGTATTAAAAACACATTAACATGAGAATGCTCAATGAAGAAAAATGAAATATTAGACGACGAGAAAATATCCGATTTACTCCAAACCACGGTCATTGGAGTAGACATCGGCTCGCGTCAGGCCAAGGCAGTTTTGGTATATGGTGATGAAATATATACAACAATTACCGCAAGTGGAGTTGATTCACAGGAAACGGCAGCAAGACTGATCAAAAAAATTTCCAGACAGGCAGGAATCGGGTACAACGATATTGCTTATGTCGTTGGAACAGGGTACGGACGTATAGCGCTGGAATTTGAGGAGTTTCCCGCAGAGGTTGTTACCGAGATTTCATGCCATGCTATGGGGGCGCATTTTCTAAATGCTGGCACGCGAACTATCATTGATATCGGCGGTCAAGATTCAAAAGCCATCAAGGTTGACCCGGATAACGGACGTGTCATTGAGTTTGTGATGAACGACAAATGTGCTGCAGGTACCGGGCGCTTCCTGGAAAAGGTTGCTGAACTTCTTGATTACCAACTTGAAGAACTTGGAGAAAAAGCATTGCTGGCAGAAAAAAAACTTGAAGTCAGCAGTCAGTGTGTTGTCTTTGCCGAGTCCGAAGTCATCTCGCTCAAGGCAAAAGGCGAGCGACGCGAGGATATTGCTGCGGCAATTCATTTTGCATCTGCCCGTCGTGTACGTAACCTTGTTAACCGTCTGGGATTAGATCCCGAACTTGTTTTCTCTGGGGGAGTTTCGAACAATCCTGGTATGAAGTTCGCTTTGGAAGAATTGATTGGCCATCCGATCAAGACGACAAAGATTGACATGGTTTATGCCGGTGCATTGGGTGCCGCTGTTTTTGCCCAGCGTTATTACGAAGGTGTGCGTGCTGCTACGGAAAAGGAGGTTGCATGAAACTTCAGGGAGTAATAGACTCAAGACTAATTGGAGAAATTGACAATAATACCGTGCTTGGGGTTGACATCGGTTCACGCGGAGCCAAGGCGGTGCTGTTGCATGGTGGTGAGTTATTCGTCGCACAGGTGCCGACCGGTGTCAACATGCAGGATACTGCAGATGAATTGCTCGACGAACTCCTTGAAGATGCAGGTATTGACCGCGATCAAATCCGTTATATCGTCGGAACAGGTTACGGCCGTATTGCGCTGCAGTTCATCAAGATTCCAAGCGAGATCGTAACCGAAATCTCGTGCCATGCTATGGGCGCACACTATCTGAATGCTGATACTCGAACCATCATCGACATTGGTGGTCAGGATTCAAAGACAATCCAGGTAGATCCGAAAACCGGCAAGGTCTCAAAGTTCATCATGAACGATAAATGTGCGGCGGGTACAGGTCGCTTTCTGGAAAAAGCTGCAAGCCTGCTCGAATACACGATTGCTGAACTTGGTCCGGCCTCTCTGCGAGCCGAGTCTCAGCCACAGATCAGCAGTCAGTGTGTGGTGTTTGCCGAATCCGAAATCATCTCGCATCGCGCACGCGGCGAAACCCGCGAAGCAATTGCCGCAGGCCTTCACTATGCCTCAGCACGTCGCGTCAGAAATCTGGTTAGCAAGATTCCACTCGAAGGCGATCTTGTATTTACTGGTGGTGTTTCTAATAACGTCGGCATGAAAAAAGCGCTCGAAGACCTGATTGGTCTCCCAATCAAATCCTTCAATCTCGATCCGGTTTATGCAGGCGCGCTGGGAGCAGCTGTTTATGCACAACGTTTTTATTCCGAGGATCGAAAGCTTGACGATGAAACTGATGCAATTCTCAAAGCCGATATAAGCGAAATCCTTAAACGCACTTCGGAAGCCGAAACATCCTTTATTAATCGCTCTGATGTGAAGAAGGTCGGCTATCTTTGCACCTATACCCCGATTGAGTTGCTTGCAGCATCCGGCGTCGCACATACGCGCCTCTTGAAATGTGGTGAGCCGGAAGTTGTTTCCCGAGGTGAACTGATTACCAAGAGCGTCTTCTGTGATTTTACCAAAAGTCTCTTGGGACACTTTGCCGAAAAAGATCCGCTTCATGACGGTCTTGACCAGGTTGTAACGTTCTACACCTGCGACTCCATGAAAGCGACCGCAGAAGCCATCGATAATTTTTTTGTGCCATCGCTTGGCTATGTTGTGCCGCGCGACGGAGGCCGGGAAGCTGGTCGTAAATTCTTCCGTCAGCAAATTCTGAATTTCCGCACAGATCTTTCCAGGCTTACCGGAAAACTGATTACCGACGATGAGGTTTCAGAGCAGATTCAGCTCTACAATCAGACACGCAGTCTTATCCGGGATATCTCTGCACTTCGCAAGCGGGACAATCCGCCGCTGAGTGGCCGCGATTTTCTGGAAATCACCAAGGCCTTTTATAACCTGCAACCTGAAGAACAGCTCGTATTGCTCGAAGATGTCTATCTGAGGCTTGCGAGCATACCTGATACAGGAGCTGCTCCATTGCGTCTCATGATGGCGGGCGGTATCGTGGCCGACGGTGACCGGCGTATTATTGACATGATCGAAGAGGAGATTGGTGCACGTATTGTTGTTGAAGACCACTGTGCCGGCCTTGGTGCCTTCTATCACGACACTGATGAAAAGATTGATCCGTGGCAGGCACTTGCGAATGCCTATCTCGATCAGGCTCCATGCGCACGGCAGACACCACTGAGCAAAAGGATCGATTTCTCGGCAAAGCTGGCTTCCGAATATCGGGTTCAAGGGGTGATTTACAACTACCTCAAGTTCTGCCCATGCTATGGAATGGCCAAACATAGCTTTGTGCGTCGTTTTCAGGATATGGATCTTCCAGTTCTGGAGTTGGCAAGTGATTATTCCCAGGGAGATACAGGGCAGATCAAGACTCGTCTGGAAGCCTTTGTAGAAGTGTTAACAGAAAAACAGGAGATTTGAAATGTCGCTAACGACTACTGAAGTACAAATTACAACTCGGCAGGAACTTCAAAGCCAACTCGAGTATATCAAACAGAGTAAACTGGATCACAGATACTCGCCAGCCGTAGTTAAAATATATGATCTGGCTCTAAGCTATGTAGAAGATGCCGAAAAGCATGCCAGAAATGGCGGGCGTGCTGCCTGGGCTACTGGAATATGGGATGCACCGCTCTTGTATGCACTGGATATCATACCGATATCTTTCACAGAACTCGGTCGGCTTGGTTCGTCCGATGCCATGACAACTGCCGAGGACTACTTTCAGTTTCCAAAAGAGACCTGCTCAATGGTGTCAGCATTGCTGGGGGAGTGGTATCTTCGACTTAATCACCCGGTCAAGGATATTATCGTTTTCAATTCATCATGCGAGCCCATGAATATCGGCTGGGATCTCATTGCTGCTGAAGGTTATAATGTCTATCGCATTGAGTCTGTCAATCGACCGCGTGACAATAATCCTGAGCGACTTGAAGAGCAGGTTCGGTTCCTCACTGAAGAACTTGCTGATTTGGCAATTCGTCTTACAGGTAAGCCCCTTGATCCAGTGCGCCTGGAAATCGAGATTTCGCGTGTAAACCGTGTTATTAGAAAGGCCCGACAAATAATCGAGTTGCGCAAGGACAATCCCCTCTACATTAAGAGTCTGGCAACCATGTTTCTGTTGATGGGTACAGGGCACTATTTCGGGAAACCCGATGAATTTGAGGCAACACTCGATCTGCTCATCGACGAGTTGAAGGTGGCTGACTATGTCCCGTCAACGCGTGGCAAGATTGTTCCGATCGCATGGGTCGGAGGACGCGGTCAGGAATTTGGTGTTTACAAGACAGTTGATGACTGCGGCGGTGCAATCACAGCCTGGTCTACTCCAAATTCATGGACACACGAATGGCCAAAGGCAGAGGACCCGCTTGAAGCGATGGCTAAGCACATTTTGGGTACGACTGGCGGGCATGTTATAGGCTCACCGGTTCATCGCCTGAAGCGAATTGAGGCACTTATTAAAGAATATGGCGCTAAAGGAATCCTGTTTTACTCTTATGTCGGCTGTTCTTTTGCCGGAATTCATCAAGAGGTTCAACGAGACCATTTTCACAAACTGGGGATCCCGTCGATAGGTTTGGAAGGTAGTTTTCAGGTCGGGCCACCCTCAGGACAATTGCTGACAAGAGTAAGAGCCTTCGTTGAAATGCTTTCATAACGGTATCAATGCGTAGGATAGCTCCTGCAAAAGAGTTGTACTGTTGGGAAGTGTCCTAAAAAATAGTGGTAAGTGAAATGGCATGTCGATAATAACTTATTTATGGTATATAATATGCCGTTTAAAAGGGATTTACATATTTCTTTTATTTGAGCATCTTAATTGAAAGAGATAAAGTTACATGTTTGAAAATCAAATTTACTTACACGTAAGTATTTATATAAAATCGAAAAACTTAAAAAATATGTCCAATATCATTTGTTGTTGTTATATCCAATATCACGACAGGAAAGGTTTTATTCCAATGTAAGACTTGATTAAATATTCAAGCCAGCAACGAAGCCGATTCTAATGTTCAATGAGTCGGCTTTTTTTTTAATAAAAAATATCTGTTGGCATAATTTGAAAAAAGAATAAAAGAGCTATCTATGAGTAAAATTAAGTTTACACTTCTTCTGATCGGTAGTCTGCTGATAGGTAACACAGATCTACAGGCAGCAAAAAAACATATTGTTGAAACGAAAGAAACGAAAGCAGATGTACAAAGTTCAGATGTCGATGATTCGTCAAAAACTGATAGTGCAGAAGGCGATAAACCAATAACAAAGAAAGAGTTTGACGCCCTCAATGCAGAAGTTGCAATTCTTCGTGATCAGACAGCACGTCAGCTTGATAGAACTATCGCTAACTCCCAGCGTTCACTGAAGATCAGTGGAACATTGCAGAACCGTTATACAGCGGTGACGTCATCCAATATACCGCAGGTGTCTAATGGATTTACTGTAAACGCGGCAATTTTATCACTTACTGGAGCTCTGAAGAAAGACTATGAAGAGGGTAGAAATCTGACCTATGTACTTTCGACCCTTGGCTCCGCACCTACCTATAATGTACAGCCGCTTGACGTCTATCTTCAGTATTCGATTTTACAGACACTGGATCCTGAACAGGCGACATTAAATGTCCAGTTTGGGCAAAATAAAAAACCGTTTGGTCTTGAGCCTCAGGTTGGGGAAGATAAAACGCCAGCGGCAAATGTGGCAACATTTGCTGGAGGTGGTGGACTTAATCTTGCCGCAAGGGATATTGGCATTACGTTCCGAGGGGATCTTTTGCCTTTCTATGATGGTGGGTTCAATTATCGTGTCCCTTTGATTGAATATGCTCTCGGTCTTTATAATGGTTCAGGTCCGAACGCATCTGATACCAATAAAAGTAAGGATGTTGTAGCAAGAATCAACTTTAATGCGCCTGTAGATTGGAACTCTGATTTCCGGGGGTTGACCATCGGGAGTTCATTTTATACCGGTAAAAAGGATCTTACCCTTGCCAATGGTACAGCAATTACAGGCGGTACAGGCGGTGCTTCGAAAGTTCGTTACGGTCAAGACATATCCTATGTTGCCTCTCCTATAGGGTTTACGGCTGAATACGCAGTTGGTAGAGACGAAAATGCTCTATCGGGCACCTCTCTTTCAAACGCCGTTAAAGCGACCACCGAAAGCAGAGGATATACCGTAACACTCTTCTATCAATGGGGTGAACAGTTTGTGAAAGCCTACAGAAATCAGGATCGTATCGATGATTGGTGGCCAAAGACCTATCAGCCATTTATTCGGTTTGATCGTTGGGATCCTAATACGGCACTCTCAAACAATGAATCTACAATAGTTACTTACGGATTCAATTTCTTCTTTGCTGAAACCACAAAATTGCAGCTTAATTATATTGTAAGCGATATAAAAAGCACAAATACAAAGCAGAATCAATTTGTGGCTCAATTCCAATACGGATTTTAAATTAATGTAATAAATAAGAGGAGTAAATTTAATGAAAAGGGTTATAGTATTATTAATGATAGGATTGCAGCTGGTAATTGCTTCTGTAGCACAAGCAGAGGAAAAGCCAAAGGTAATTAGGATTCTCTTCGCCAGTACTCAGTTTGCTACGCAGCATGCTTACAATGCTACGCAAAATTATATTGTAAATAATAGTTTGTTGCAGAAGGAGTTTGAAAAAGATGGTATTAAAGTAGATATATCCTATATCAAAGCAGCCGGACCTGGTATTAATGAGGCGTTGGCTGCAGGTTTAGGGGATTTCGCACCGTATGGAGATTTTCCAAGAATTGTTTCAAAAGCTGCAGGATTGAAAACTCTGCATATTCTCGGTAATGAAAAGGGTACCAATATCTACATTCTTGCTCTCCCTAAATTGCATCTTAAATCTTTTAAAGAACTGAAAGGGAAGAAGATTGCGTTATGGAGAGGGACTGCTAATGAAACAGCATTTCTTAAAATGCTTCAAACGAATGGATTGACAGAGAAAGATGTCATCATTCGTAATATGGGCGGTAATGATGGCTTGGCGGCATTAAGTGCAGGTTTTATAGATGCTCTTGTCTCAAGCGCAGATCGTCCTTTGGTAGATCAAGGGTTGGCAGTACTTCTTGCTGATAATCGCGATCTTCGAACTTATCCTTTAGACGATCACTTTACGAGTGATTTAAGTGTTATGGAGGATTTTGCTCGTAAATATCCTGATATTACAAAAAGAGTAGTTAAGGTCTTTATAAAAGCTGACTATTGGGCATCTCAAGAGAAAAACAGAGAAGAGGTTTTGCAGACTTTGGTTCAAGCAGGATATAAGTATAAATACCAAAAAGAAGATTATCAAAATGCAAATTTAAAACAAATATTTAACCCGCTATTAGATCAAGCCAGTTATAAACATTTTCAGGGTTTGATTGATTATTGCTATAATAGAAAATTAATCAGAAATAAATTTGATGTTAATAAATGGTTTGATAAAAGCTTCTCTGAAGCAGCGTTAAAAGAACTTGGTCTTGAAAATTATTGGACACAGAAATAATCTTTACAAAAAAGGAGCGAAACAGAGTGTTTCGCTCCCTGTTAATTCACGGAATTATAAAATGACCAAAAAATTACTACAGGGCTTTAAGGTTACAGATAGACTCCTTGGGCTTATTGTACCATTACTTGTACTGATTATATGGCAGGTCACAGTATCACGTCATGTATTTTCAGAGCTTATTCTTGTGCCTCCGTTAACGATACCGGATACGTTTATGTATCTGTTCAGGTCAGGCGATCTTATTTCACATATATTCGTGAGTTTGAACAGAGTATTTTTAGGTTTTTTAGTCGGTGCATCTGCAGGGTTTGTTCTTGGTTTTGGTATGGGCTTTTCACCTGTTATGAGTAGAACAATTAAGCCTTTGGTGAAAGCATTGCAACAAGTGCCTGAATTTGCATGGATGCCGTTGATAATTTTACTGTTTGGTATTGATGAACTTCCTAAAATCATTTTTATAGCAATTGGTGCTTTTTACCCTATGCTTTTTAATACCTATCAGGGAGTGAGTAGTGTGCCAACATCGTATCATGAACTTGCAAAGGTATTTGATTACAACAGCCATCGTTATTTTTTAAAAGTCTTGATACCAAGTGCATTGCCTTCAATTATTACCGGTATTCGTCATAGTCTCGGAATGGCCTGGATATTTGTTGTTGGAGCTGAGCTATTTGGTACTGATAATGGCATTGGATATATAATGATACAAGGTCGGCAGCTCTTCCAGATTGATGTAGTTATGGCAGCCTTGATCGTCATAGGTATTTTAGGTTTCACGTTGAACTATGTTTTACAGATCATAGAACAATTTCTGTTACGAGGTCGAGTATCCTTTGATGGAGGGCCTGCATAATGAACATAAGTAAAAAATCAAAACCATGGATCGCAGGCACTATTTTGCCCTTAATCCTGCTTGTTGTTTGGCAATCTATAGCATATTCAGGTTATATCCCCGTACTTATTCTTCCATCACCCGAAGCTGTTGTTAAAACGTTTATTACACAGTTCACTGAAAAGGATTTACTGTTTCATATTTTTGCAAGTTTCAGACGCGTACTCAGTGGATTTCTAATTGGTACTGCAGGCGGATTTTCATTTGGTCTCCTGATTGGACTTTCACGTTCAGCTGAAAAGATATTTTCTCCTTTTTTTAATATTATCCGCCAAGTCTCTATAATTGGATGGATTCCCCTTATTGTCATGTGGTTCGGGATGACAGAATTGTCGCGCATTATTATTATTTCTGTTGCAGCTTTTTACCCGATAGCCCTGAATACGTTTGCCGGTGTGAGAAATGTACCAAAAGAGTATATAGAACTCTCCTCTGTTTATGGTTATAAAGGATTAAGTCGGATACAAAAAATTGTTTTGCCGGCAGCTTTGCCATCAATAACTACCGGAGTTACTTTGGCCCTCGGTATGTCATGGGCAATTTTAATGGCGGCTGAAATATTTATTCAAACCAAATTCGGTATTGGAACCAGAATTGAAGCGGGTCGAGGCTCATTTAATATGGCATTGGTGCTGGTAGGCATTTTTATTGTCGGGTCGCTTGGATTTATGATGACGACCGTTGTTGAGAAATTGGCAAAATCAACGAACAAAGGCATTAAAAAGTGAAAAAGAAAAATCAAAAATCAAGGAAAAATATGTCACTTGCTAAGGGTACAATAGAAATCAAAAATCTTAGTAAACGGTTTATAGTTGACAATACTCCGTTAGAAATTCTGAATAATAT
>CAIPYV010000081.1 GCA_903869365.1 uncultured Chlorobiaceae bacterium | reverse complement strand
CATCATATCGTGATAGGCGTTCTCAATATTGACCGCTGCGATGTAGTAGGCAAGCAGCACAATTTCGTTGGCATGTATCTCTTTCTGGTATTTGCGTTCGAGATCTTTCTTGGCGATGAGGCCGCTTTGCAGAAGGCGGGTAATGAAGGTGCCAGTGCCGGTAAAGGGGTCGAGGATGTGGATGTTCTCGTCAGAAAGGGAGCGGTCAAACTCTTGTTTGAGCACATCGTTGACGGAATGGATGATGAAATCAACCAATTCAACTGGTGTATAGACAATGCCGAGCTTTTCCACCATCTTTGGGAAAGCCGTTTTAAAGAACTTGTCGTACAGCTCAATAATAATGCGCTGTTTGCCAGCGGCGTTGTCGATATCAGCTGCCCGCATCCTTACGGATTCATAGAACTTGTTCAGGGTGTCGGTATCCTCCTGGATGGTCTGCGCCTCCAGCAGGTCGAGCATTTTCTGCATAGAGACCGATATGGGATTGTTCTGGACGAAGGAGTACCCCTTGAAAAGCGCTTCAAAGACCGGCTTGGTAATAATGTGCTGCGAGAGCATCTCAACCGCTTCCAGCTGGGTGATAGATGGGTTGATGTTCTGCTGCAGACCGCAGAGAAACTCCTGAAATGCCTTGCTGTGCTCCCCGTCAGCTTGTATCAGGCGATTGATTCTTTCGCCCTGCCGTTGAGCAATTTCGGCAACATTGTTGGCCCACTGCTCCCAATAGCGACGGTCACCAACCTTCTGCACCATACGGGCAAAAACGATATGCTGCAATTGTTCGAATTGCATAGCGAGCTGTTGGCTGATGTCATTATCAGTTCCATACGCAACGCCAGGGTCTGCTATAATGTGCTGCCCATCTTCCCATGAACAGACTGGTCTGCCTACTAAAATCTGTTCAGGACGTTTGCGGTTAAGTTCTATTTTATTGACGGTGGCATTAAATCGGTCGTCATGAGCCCGAAGAGCGTTCAAAACTGTCCAGACCACTTTGTAGCGTTCGTTATCGTCAAGAGCTTTGTCAGCCTCGACATCAGAAGGAACAACGACCGGAATGATGATGTAGCCATATTTTTTACCCGGTGCTTTTCGCATGACACGACCAACCGACTGAACAACATCGACCTGTGAGTTCCGGGCAGAGAGGAACATCACGGCATCCAATGAGGGAACATCAACTCCTTCGCTTAAACAGCGCACGTTGGTAAGCACACGGCACTCATTGTAATCGGTGTCAGCCTTCAGCCACGACAGCAATTCATCCCGCTGGGGAGCCGTCATAGTGCCATCAATATGCCGCGAAGAGAGCGAAACCATCCGCTCCTGGTTTTTTTCAGGCAATGAATTGAGGTAAACCTCGGATGCACTATTGTAGGTGGCTGTTATTTTTTTTGACACTGCAATGCTTTGGCAGAAGGCAACAGCCCGTTTCATCGGTTCCGGATCACTACCTTTGATAACACCAGCATCCCCAAGGATTTGCTTCGAGAGGGCATTGATGCAGCCAATAAGTTTGGAGGCATCGTCAGTGTTGATTTCGCTCTCGTTGTCGGTTATCATTTTCTGCACCGCAGGGGGGACATCGTTTTCATTCAACGTCAGAATGAGCACTTTGTAATCGCTGAGCAAGTCCCTCTCTACTGCTTCACCAAAACCAATACGGTAGATCTCTTCACCAAACAACCCGGCATCATCCATTGAACAAAGAATGGCATCGGCTTGTGCTGCCTTGCTTTTGGTATCGTCACTGTAAAGCCTTGGGGTTGCGGTCATATAGAGCCGCTTTTTCCCTTTGAGGAAATTGTTGTCGTGGACTTTCGTAAATGCAGATTCATCTTCACCGGATAAGGTAACCCCTGTGGTTCGGTGAGCTTCATCGCATATAATAAGATCAAACTCCCCGTAGCTCTTATTTGACTTCAGAAGTTCAGCTTGCGCACGGGCAATCACTGCAATGGATTGGTAGGTAGAGAAAACGACGGTCAAGCCAGCGTGTCCATTGGCCTCTATATGCTTGAACTGGCGGAGAATTGAGCTGACATCGGTGGATGCAGGTAACGCAAGATCAACGATGCTGTATGAGTCACTATCTTCATTCTTGCTTTTTTTGCGAGACACTTCACTGTCGGAGCAGATACAAACAGCATTAATCGGCTCATTGGCATCGGACGACCACTCTCGCAGTGTCTGGCCAAGCAAGGCAATGGAGGGAACCAGGAAGAGGATAAGGCCTTTGCCATTGGTTTCATGCTCAGCGATGCGCAGGGAGTTGAATGTTTTCCCTGTACCGCAAGCCATAATGAGCTTCCCTCTGTCTGCCGTTTTGAAATGCTCATGCGTTTTATCCAAGGCCTCTTGCTGATGCGGCCTCACTGTTTTTTTTGGCGTGCGTGATGCTTCGCCGTGTATACCCTGATCTAATTTCTCCCAATCAACCGCTGATTCCTGCAGCTCGTAGAGGTTGAGCCGGATAACAGGCGGGCTCTGATTTTTTATGGCTTCGGTTGCATTCAGCCCCCATTTATTGGTCGTTGAAATCCAGAGCCGTTGCGAAAAGCTTGTGGTTTGCAGATTTTCATCCTTAAACTCCCTGCTTGAAGTCGAAAGAAAGGAGTCAACAGCCGGTTTATCGATGGAAGCACTTTCCTGAAAACATTTACACTGAATAGCCCAATAGTCGCCATCCAGGGTCAAAGCAACCAAATCTATCCCGGTATCACCACCACCCAAATCACCCCGGCCAGGGAATTCATTCCACAACCACACCTTCTTGAAGAGATAGGCATACTTCGGGTCGGTTTTCAGGTAGGCCTGCATCAACCGTTCAAAGCGAGCGCCCTTATCGCGTTCGGAGAATGCATCTTTTCTGTATCTGGTCAGGATGGTCTGGAAAGTCATTATAAAAAAGAAGTATAAAGTAGGAAGTATAAAGTATAAACTAAAAAACACCACAATGTTCTCGAGGTAAGAGATAGTGGCTTAATATAGTTACCATTACTTAATTTTTCCCTTTCATCATACCGATAATGTGACTTTCAGACGCTCTTTGTACTACTCTTGAATTTCTTCACTTTTTCTTATACAGAGGATTGAATTCATTGGTATAAATATCTGAGGGTTTCAGTTGGCCGGGTTTCAGCAAGCCGTCTTCAATAAACCGATCTAACCACCACTGGACATCTTTGTCTGCAATAAACGGGTAATCAGGAGTCCAAAGAGTTGCACGGAAATACTTTGCCAGAAGAGGATTGCTGCCTTTTTTAACACTGATGTCGGCAAAAGCCTTTTTTACCCGGTCAGGATTTTTCTTGAACTCAGCGTAAATGATGCGGCGGGATGCATCATAGGCTCGAAGGTATTTTCTGACTGTATCGGGATGTTTCTCGATAAAATCATTCCTGAAACTGAGAGCAGACATTACTGATTCGCCCTTTGTCTCAAAGTTTGTAGTTCCCGGTATTTGACGGATCCCACCGTTAGCAACGGCCAGATCATAAAAAACTCTGAGAATATAAGCTGCATCAACCTGCCTGCTCCGGAGCAACTGTTCATGTTGTTCGGTTGGCGCCGCAACTAACTCTACCTGAGAAATTGACAACCCGTTCTTTTTGAGAAAAAGGCGTATAACGTAATCGGCTTCAGCGCCGAGCACATTAACGGCTATCCTTTTACCTGCAAGGTCTTTGATGGTATGAATAGGGCTGTCATCAAGAACCAACACTCCCTGCGTGCCGCCTTCATTGTCTTTGGTTCCTACAGCAATACCAAGGAGTGCCTTGATTTTCCCGCCACGGGCAATTATGTTGATATATGGAGGCCAGGCAGATTCAGTGCAAACATCAATATTATCCGCCAATAACGCCTGAAGTGTTGTGGTGCCGCCACTGCTTTGTATACTATTAATGGTCTCCAGTTTCACCCCCTCTTCAACGAGAACATCCCTGCCGGACAGTATTTTAGAAAGTTCCCACTGTGTAGGGACTGTAGACCCCAGCTCTCGAATTGCTACGTTTTCACTCTTCGGTGAGCTTTTTTTTAAAGCAAACCATCCAGCCCCTGTAATAGCGATGGTAAGGAGAAGAATAGAGAGCAGCTTTTTTTTGATATTCATTATGTCAGTATTCAAATCTCTTGTGTTATTGAATTGCACTGTTTATATCACGCTTCCAGGAGGTCGTCTTCTTTTCGACCCAAACCAACAGATAATTAACTGCGAGTCCAACAAGAGCAAGAGCTAAAATGCCTGCATACATTTCAGGTACTAAAAAATTGAATTCTGCGTTCTGGATGAAAAACCCAAGTCCGGATTTAGCCCCGATCATCTCAGCTGCAATAACGACCATCAGTGCAATCTTAGCCCCCAACCTTGCCCCGATAACTATAGATGGTATACTGGCTGGAAGAATAACCTTGGTGAACAATTCAAAATCCGAAACTCCCATCGACCTTGCCGCCTTTATATAAATGGGATCAACACTCTTAACTCCGCTTATTGTGTTCATGAGAATCTGCCAGCTGGCGGCATAGAATATGATGGCGATCTTGGACGACTCACCCAGACCAAGTAACAGGAGAAAAATCGGCAAAAGAGCAAAGGTTGAAACGTTCCTTAAACCCTGCACCAAAAGATCTGTATATCTTTCAAACTGTCTATAATGACCCATTAAAAAGCCAAAAGGCACCGCTGTCAAAAGTGCCAGCCCAAAGCCTGCGGCTGCTCTTTGCAGACTGATCAACGAATGCAGCAGCAATTGTCCTGACAGAGTCAAGTCAATCAAGGTCTTGAGAGTTGTTGAAAAAGTCGGCAGAAACAATTGATTGATAATCCCCAGACGAGGAAGAAGCTCCCAAATGGCAAAAAATACAAGCACCAACGGTATGCCCTGCGACCAATTGTACAAACCACCAATCAAAGGCTTAAACTGTTTTACATAGCTGCTGATATCAATTGATCTGGGTTTCAGTCTGATCTCTGACGGAACAGATAGTTCTTCTGACATAGTAAATCTCCTTTTTATCGTTGAAATTGTTGAACATTGTTAATCCGTAAACGCAGAAGCAAGCTTCCAATCCTGTTGAGCTTTATTGACTTCTGATTTTAACGCACCCCATACCTTAAGGCGGTTAGCTGCAAATTCACTGCTGGATCTGACATCACCGTTTCTGGGTCTTGGGAGATCAATCTCAATTATCTCTTTTATCTTTCCGGGACGCGCAGTAACAACAGCAACCCTGTCTGCAAGAAATACAGCTTCATCAATGCTATGAGTTACAAAAATCACGGTCGTATCGGTGCCCTCCCAAATCCTGATAAGTTCGTTTTGCAAAATTTCTCTTGTCTGTGCATCGAGCGCTGCAAAAGGCTCGTCCATAAGCAATACTTCAGGTTTAGTTGCCAGCGCTCGAGCTATGGCAACCCTTTGCTGCATCCCGCCAGAGAGTTGATATGGATAGCGATCTTCAAAATCAGAGAGCCCGAAGAGAGATAACAACTCACGAGCAATTTTTACCCGTTCATCTTTTACTACTCCTCGTGATTCAAGGCCGAACTCAATATTTGAAAGAGCAGTTCTCCAAGGGAAGAGCGCATACTGCTGAAATACATACCCTGTCTTATCACTTGGAGCCTCTACCGGTTTATCGTCGAGGTAAACAACGCCACTTGTAGGAGCACTCAAACCTCCCACTAAATCAAGGAATACTGATTTCCCACTTCCACTTGGTCCGACCAAAACAAGAAACTCTCCTTTCCTGATCTGGAGGTCAAAACCACCCAAGGCTTCAATCTCATTGGAGACGATCCCATTGTTGTTAACCTCCTGACCGTGTTTGAGCCTGAATTTTTTTCGTACATCTTTTGCTACTATTATGTCCATAAGTCTCTCTTTACATTATTGATGTATTAATTTTATTTCCATCACATCATCACCAAGTCCGAAATAAATTGCTGGACACCATCATTGCATTTCTTTACAACAGTATCAGATTGCATAAGCAAAAGGGTACTCAGTCTCAAGGTGAAACTCTTTTAATATTTCAGCTTTTATCTTCATAAAATCAGAGCTTGCCCTGTCCCGTGGCCTTGCAGATGGGATATCAATAATCTTTTTAACAATACCTGGACGAGAAGACATGATGACAACTTTATCACTCAAATAAATTGCCTCTTCAACATCATGGGTAACCATAATCATGGTTATCTTTTCAAAAAGCCATAATCTTTCGAGTTCTCTTTGCATATACATTCTGGTAAGGGCATCCAATGCCCCAAGAGGTTCGTCCAGAAGAAGAATTTCCGGCTTATTGGCCAAGGCTCTGGCAATTGCGACACGCTGGGCCATGCCACCAGAAAGCTGTGCTGGATAAGCACTTTCAAATCCAGCCAGACCAACCAACAGCAAGTGCTCGTCAACTATGCGCTTCTTCTCCTTACGACTGCTCTTATTGAGACCGAAAGCGATATTTTCTGCAACAGTGAGCCATGGAAGCAGCCTATGGTCCTGAAAAACAATACCGCGATTTAAATCAGTCCCCACTATCCGTTTTCCATCCATCAATGCATCACCACTGAAATTATTTTCGAGGCCTAATATAATTCGCAATAACGTTGTTTTACCACATCCACTTGACCCAAGAATAGATACAAAGGTACCGCCTGGAAATGTCAGGTTAATATTATT
>CAIPYV010000080.1 GCA_903869365.1 uncultured Chlorobiaceae bacterium | reverse complement strand
GAAAAAATTTCAGCAGTGACTTTAAGGCCAAAGTGGCGCTTGAGGCTATTCAAGGGGTCAAGACGCTGAATGAAATCGGTCAGGAATTTGGAGTACACCCCGTTCAGGTCGGGAAATGGAAGAAAGAGCTGCAAGAACAGGTCAGGTTATCAACTTAAACTCAGCCTTTTTTTGTCTACCGGCTGGGGTCCACTTCACAAAGAGTATGGTCACCGATAAAGTTTTTCCGTCCGATAATCGTCATAGGGAAAATGCTCTATGAGACCTAACCCGGGCTGAACTGCATCTTTACCAGAAACCCTGATCTCCTGTTGAGGAATCTGCCACTCAATACCGATAGCCGGATCGTTCCAGAGAAGACCTGCATCATGGGAGGGCATGTAATAATTATCGCACTTGTAGGCAAAAACAGCCTCCTGAGAGAGAACCAGAAACCCGTGCGCAAAGCCTTTAGGAACCCAAAGCATATTCTTCCGATCAGCATCAAGGAGACATGTTACATGACGACCATACCATGGCGAGCCGAGACGTATATCAACGGCAACATCAAGAACACTTCCATACACCACACGCACAAGCTTGGATTGTGTAAAGGGCGGTTTCTGAAAATGAAGACCACGGAGCACACCGAAACTCGATTTCGACTCATTATCCTGAACAAACGATACATGACCTACATGCTGTTCAAAGATATCCTGTCTGTACGACTCCAAAAAATACCCTCGATCATCCCCGAACACTTTCGGTTCAAAAATAAGGACGTCAGGAATGGCTGAAGGAATAATTTGCATAAAAATTAGACGATAACTATTGCTAAAAAAACTTACCTCTGGGTATGCAGACGCACAAGATACTGACCGTACTGACTCTTCATCAGTGGTTGTGATAAGCGTAACAGCTCTTCATCAGTGATCCAGCCGTTTCGCCACGCAATTTCTTCAGGACAGGCAATTTTCAACCCCTGCCTTTTTTCAACCGTTTGAATAAAGTTCCCTGCTTCCTGGAATGACTCATGCGTCCCTGTATCAAGCCAGGCAAAACCACGCCCCAGCATGGAGCATTTCAGCTGCCGACGGTTCAGATACTCTTCATTGACAGCAGTAATTTCAAGCTCACCCCTCGGGGAAGGCTTGATCTGATGAGCAATTTCAATGACATTATTAGGATAATAATAAAGGCCGACAACTGCGTAATTGGATTTCGGATTCTGTGGCTTTTCAGCAATTGAAAGCACATTGCCATCCTCATCAAACTCAGCTACACCATAACGCTCCGGATCACTGACATAGTAACCGAAAATATTGGCTTTACGCTCTGTCTGCACCGTCTGAACGGCTGCCTCAAGCATAGGAGTAAATGCGTAACCGAAAAAAATGTTATCACCGAGAATAAGCGTAACATCATCACCACCAATAAAGGCTTCGCCAAGAATAAAGGCCTGGGCAAGCCCATCAGGAGAGGGCTGAACAACGTATGACAGAGAGATGCCCCAGTCACTGCCATCTCCAAGCAGCTTCCTGAACATCGGCTGATCTTCAGGTGTCGTTATAATAAGAATATCCCTTATCCCTGAAAGCATCAGCGTGGTCAGGGGGTAATAAATCATCGGCTTGTCATACACTGGCAGGAGCTGCTTTGATATAGCCCTGGTAGCAGGATAAAGTCGGGTACCAGATCCGCCCGCAAGAATAATACCTTTCATGTTTGTTTTTTAAGAGAGACGCTGTAAGCAATTATTTCCGTTTTTCAAGTTTTCTGCATAATTAAGAAATAACTTGGAGCTTAAAGATAAACAAGGAAATGGAGAGAGTAAACTTTTGAAGGGTGAATTTTTATTCTCTTCTGAAACGGTGCATTTTCTGCATTGACTAAATTTACCAATGGTGGCGTGCCTCTCCGGTGTGTAGTTCTATATCTTTCCTTGTCACAAACACAGCTCAATGACAGTGACTCCCGTTTTCATTCTTATCAAGATATTGCTAAAACAGGAGTTTAGGAAAGAATCAGCAAAATAATTACTGTTTTTTTTCTTCAAAATGGCAAATAGTGTACGTCGAGGAGACAATCGGCAAGTTCGAGGCCCTGGGTGTTGTCAGCGGGGGTGGAGTGGTTTGAGTTTTTCCTTGTTGAGGGTACCCTTCCCTGCGGTGGCAAGCCAGAGGTAGTCGGGGATAAAGCCTGCGGCAATGATGGCGGTTTTTTCGCTTTCGACGATAGCATTACCTAACCAGCGTTGCGATTTCGGAACTTACCCGAATACACTTGCGGGCAGACTCAATTGCCATCAATCCTTCCTTCTCTTTGAAAATATCCCAGGGAAGCTGGTATGAGGATTCATCACCATATTTAGAAAGCATTTTTTCGTACGAATCATATTGTTCAAGCTCAGGAAGAAGCTCTTGAACCAGAACAGCGATCTCTTCCGAGACTGTTCCTTCAGAAATCAGCTGAGATAAATGCATCCCTGGTTTATGGGTAAACGATGAAACACCGAAAAGCATCAACACGGCAAGCCCGGTATGTTCTACAACAAGTATTGATTCCGCAACACACGAGCGCCACCGTTGGAGTGAGTAATCCTGCTCTGCTTCATCAAGAAACCCGCGCGCAAGTTCGAACCGGTACTCGACATTTTTCTGCAATTCCATGAAACCCTCCTTTAACGATAGATGATCACTACCAGCCTGAAACTACCCGATCAAAAATTTCATCAATAACCTGAACCTGGCTATATCGGATTGCCTCCAGTTGTGCAACATAATTACCTGCATAATAATCCGCAAATCCGACAAAGGTTTGTGTAAAAAACAATTTCTTCTTCACCCGGTCTGTCATGGTAACCTGCACGGCAAGGGTAATCCGGTTGGTACGAGCCCGTTCCGTTTTGCTGGAAAGCTGACTTGGTACATCCGAAAAAGAGGTGATAGCCCCCTCCAGCAAAGCATCCGCACTTGCCATGGATGGAGTAAAGCGAAGTGAACTTTGTGCCTCTATTTTATCGACCAGACCCCTGGTGAATTCAGACCTGAATTGAGCGATACCTGCACCGGAACGATCTTCAAAAACCGGTATTGCAATTGTTTTGATGTGCTGAGGAATAGAGGCGCCCGTAAAACTGTAACAGCCCTGAAGAGAAACTGCAACAAGCAGCAAAAGCAAGAATCTGGTAGCACCTTCTTTCACCATCACAGAACTCGGATTAATAGGTTCGACGGTCAATTCTGTTCAGCATTTTACGGAAGGGATAGCTCAGAAGCAACATTTTTTTTCTTCTTCCATTCAGAGCGGAAAGATAGATCCCTGTTTTCGAATCACTCCAGCCCGAAGCCAGTTGTACCGCAAGCTGTGCGGCAACGAGAGGCGATTGTGCAAAAATATCAAGAATGGTGTTGAATGTAGCCAATTGTCGGGAAAGTTCAGGAGTGGGATTGTCGGAACTGACCATGCTGGTGCGTACCAGTCCTGGATGCAGCAGCATCACGGAGATAGGCGTATGCCGATACTCTTCAGCAACCGCGTATGTAAATCTGGCAATAGCTGCTTTCGTCGAGCCGTAAGCGCTGATCCAGGGTGTATTCGATCCCCTGTCCGTACCTGAACCAGCCATATTAATGATCTTTCCTCTTCTCTGCTCTTTGAGAAAGTAGTTGATGGCTGCACGGCACCCGTTGTAGGTGCCTTTAAGGTTGGTATCAATGACCTTTCCCCATTTTTCAGGATCGCTTTCAGTAATGCTCATGAAGGGATCTGAAATCCCCGCATTGTTGATAAAACAATCTATCCGACCAAATCTTTCGCTTGCGGCCGCAATAAGCTGTTCCATAGCAACCGGGGAAACAACGTTGCAGACAGAACCGTATACCGAGTCGGGAGGAAATTCTGATAGCGCAGCCTGAACATTGCTCTTCGAAGAGGAGGTTATAACCACCTTTGCACCTTCCCTGACAAACTCATGGGCAATTGCCTTGCCGATCCCTTTGGTGGAGCCGGTAATAACGGCAACTTTATCATCGAGTATACCCATAACTCAGCCCTTGCTTACGTGACTTGCAATCACTTTTTCTTCTTTACACTATCAACCATTGCCTGAAGTTCAGGTCGACCGGCTGCATAGGTTTCGAGAGGAATACCCTGTTCAATGGCCTCCCATGCCTGCCGGATACTCGCCGCACCCGCTTTTGGTCCCATGGGATGACCAAAAACACCACGACCTGGCACAAAGCCGAAATCAACACTGCCGACTTTATTGTAGACGGTTTCAAGCGTAAGAGCCGAATCACTTCCTCCTGGAACAGGAAGTGACCGTTTTATATGACCGAACTCCTGCAGGCACTCCCTAATATTATCCTTTACCTCTTCTTCAGGGGTCATCATTCTGCCGCCAAACCCGGGCATGATAATCGAATCGAGTCCTGCAAGCCGCTGAAGCTTGGTCATAACCCTTGAATGAATACCGTATTTTTCCATTCTGCTGAAGGCCGCAATAAACGGGAAGTGTCCGATAAGAGGCACTTTCGTATGCCTGGCCAGCATTCTGACAGCACTGAGGCCCACAGGAAGAGCATTAATCAGGAGAGCATTTGCCCCATTACTGACTGCTACATCGTGCTGCTCGATCAGGCGATCAACCTCATCGGTGATATTGGCAAGATAAATCTTCGGTACACCAGTCTCCCGTTCCGCCTTCAATCTGGCCTCTCCAAGAGCATGGGAACGTTCAAGTAGAGTTGACCAATCGACATCGGCAAGCATTTCATCATCTTTGGCAATATCAAGACCACCAAGCCAGCTCTGGTAGGCAATTTCAGCAAAATGGGCAGGACTGAGACCGATGTTCGGCTTCACGACACCAAAAAAAATCGGTCTGTCATACGCCTGAAGGAGATCACGGATACCTTCAATCCCAAATTTAGGACCATCAAAGGCAAGAAGATACGATTCCGGAAACCTGATGTCAAGCAGCTTGACCACCGGTACACCGGGAGTAAAAAAAACACCTTCGCCACATACTGCCGAAAGGAGATTCGGCAATTTGGTACCGAAATTGCGATGCGGATGAGCAATAGTCACACGACAAGCATGAATAGCACCTGATTCGGAATGCCTGACAGGATAACTGAGCGCCGGCAACTCCCCCTCAACCGTCAGACTGATAACTTTTGCAGCATATTGAGGACGAAAGTCTTCATCATAATCCACGCGCTTCCACTGTGCCGTGGATTGCTCGCTGCAGAAATGCGCAAGAGCCGTCTCAATATCCCCAACACATTCAAGATAGTAGTCAAGCGTCAGATAATCAGCCATGTCAAGCTGCTCCGCAGAGGCAAAAAAACCTTTAATATCCTCAGTATTCATAAAAAAATGTCATTCCCTCTGCTCCGGCTATCCGTCTGTAGCTGAAGGGTTCCCATTAAAAAAAACTGAACAAAAGCACCGAAGCAGACCAGGCAACCTATCCCTCTGCCTTTATGGTATTGAAATACTCGAAAGCATCCTTGGGATTCATCTGCTCATGCACAACCTTGTTAACAGCTTTCATCATGGCAAGAGGAGCATCGCTCTGGAAAATATTGCGCCCCATATCAACACCCGAAGCACCTCCCTGAATTGCACTCCAGGACATCGTCAAGGCTTCAAGTTCGGAGATTTTTTTTCCTCCGGCCATAACAATAGGCACTGGGCATGAGGCAATAATCGTTTCAAAATCTTCAGGGACATAGTAGGTTTTAACGATCTGCGCACCAAGCTCGGCAGCCATCCGGCAGGCAAGCCTGAAGTATTTTGCATCCCGTACCATATCTTTACCCACTGCAGTTACAGCCATGGTTGGAATTCCGTAGCGAAGACCCATATCGACAAGCCTTGTCATGTTGTGGATTGATCGGGTCTCAAATTCACCGCCGACAAAAATCTGGAGGGTTATGGCTGCAACATTCATACGGATCGCGTCCTCAATATCGACCGCAAGTTCCTCATCAGAGAGCTCCTTGAGAATACTCGGTCCGCCACTGCAACGCATGACAACCGCTCTGGTGAGGCTTGGCGGAACAGTGGTACGCAGAATACCACGAGTCAGCATGATGGCATCTGCATAAGGCATAAGGGGTACAATATTGACATCCGGACGTTCAAGACCTGTCGTAGGACCCTGGAAATAACCATGATCGATGGCGAGCATCACGGTTTTTCCCGTATCAGGCCGGAATATCCTCGACAGGCGGTTTTTCATTCCCCAGTCAAGAGAGTGCGCGCCTTTCAGGAAAAATCCATAGTTGTTAAACGGAGTGTCAAGATGATACTCTTTTGCCTGCTTGTCTTTATCGTATTCAGCCATAGTGATGGATCTCCTCTTTTCGGTTATGATTATTTTTTTGTACTCAATCTTTCACTCAACGGAGCGCAGCTGCAATATTACCGCCATCTACCGTCGTAATTGAACCTGTTGTTCTTGTCTCAAGTGCAAGATGCACAAAAGCCTCTGCGACGTCCTCAGCGGTAACCTCAAGCTGCAGAAGGTTTCCTGCCATGTACTCCCTTTCGCTCAGGCCGCGGGCTGTTGAGCGCGCTTTAATCATCTCTTCGGTAAGAAGCCCACTGCGAATACGGTCGGCATTGATACCGTTGGAGCGAATGCCATCACGTCCGTGATCTAGGGCATATTGACGAACAAGAAACATGGTTGCAGCTTTAGGCAGTCCATAAGGGCCGAAGTCCGGACCAGGATTGACTGCCTGTTTTGAAACATTAAAAAGCAAGACACCGCCCGTTCCCTGGAGTTTCATGATTTTTACAGCCTCCTGGGCAATAGACTGGTGTGAAAAGAAATTGAGTTCAAAGCTTTTGCGCAGCACCTCATCGGCAACGTCGCCGATGCGCCCCTGAAGAGCAGCACCAACATTGGAAACCACAATATCCAGACCGCCAAACCGGCGACAGACAGCATCGAAAGCAGAACGTACCGCTGTGCGAGAAGTAACGTCACACGGCAGCGCAAGAACGTTGCCGCCAATTTCCCCGGCTGCCCGTTCGAGTGATTCAAGAGAAAGATCCAGCATAACAAGTTCCGCACCTTTCTGTCGGAAGGCTTTCGCTGTTGCAAGGCCAATCCCGCTTGCTGCTCCGGTAACCATGACCACTTTACCGGCAAAAACATCATGATGAACCTTGTTCATCTTGGCCTGTTCCATGTCCCAGTACTCTATCTCAAAGGCTTCACGGTCACTGATGGATTCAAAGGTACCAAGCGATTCAGCATCAAGAATTGCAGCGGCAGTGCATTCCGCAATATCGGCATTGACTGCGGCTGATAAGGCGGTTTTACCAAGTCCGAACAGCCCGAGACCCGGAACAAGGACCACTCTCGGAAGCGGATCGAGCATGGTTACCTGCATGCCTGACTCCTGCTGCTGGGCAATAAAATAGTCGGCATATTCCTGACGGTAGCGTTGAACGGACTCCAGCACGGCACTTTTGAAACCTGTAAGGTCATCAGCATCCGGCGGCGGAATCACAAGCGGCTTATTTTTGGTTCGGATAATAAAGTCCGGTGTCATGGCACCTTTCTGGCTCATACGAACTAAATCAGCACTATTGACATACTCAAGAATAGTTTCAGAGGTACGGAAATCGAGAATGAACTGGTGATACTCTCGAGTACCCGGAGACTTTTCATCAACACATGCACCCCTGATGACGGGAGCAGTGACTTCGACCGGAGCGATTGAACGCGGAAGTGTTACTGATGGAAAGGTTTTTCTGCCTGACGATGCAATTCGTTCTTCAAGTTTGCTGACCGCATCAATCATTCGACTGTAGGCTTCTTTGGCTGTTGAGCCGAAAGTTACCAAACCATGTTTCTGGAGCACCAGCCCCTTAATCTCGGGATCTGCCTCATAAACGATAGCTGCCGATCGGGCAAGACCAATGCCCGGCTTGATATAGGGAACAGAACCAATACTGTCGCCAAGGATCTCTCGGCAAAGCAACGCGCCATCCGGCTGATTACTGATGGTGAGCAGTGCGAACGAGTGTGTATGTAAAATAAACCGGTGAGGAAGAAAAGAGTGAAGGAGTGTCTCAATTGAAGGGGTCAGCCTCTGCTCAGCCATGTGATCGGTCAAACTGAACATATTCAAGAGCAAAAGATATTTAAATTCTTTTGTCGAGAATCGTTGAAGCACATCTTCACTGACACTATCGTTTCGGCTGAAAAGTTCTCCAAGTTTGCGGAGAGGACCCAGTCTGAGTGGGGTGTAATCAAAACCTGTAACCCGGCTCAAATCAATCCCGCTGGCTTTAACCAGAAGCACTTCCGCACGATTGCCCACCATATCAGCCAGTTCGCATTTAACAGAGGTGTTACCCCCGCCATGCATCACTAATGAACTTTCGCTTCCAAGCAGGCGGGAAGCATAGACCAGTTCGGCCAATTCAGATGGTATCTCGGGCGAACTGCACTGTTCTCTGACTGAGTTTTGAAGATCAGTATCATTCCAGAGGTTCTGCATAGTAAGTAATTCGTCTCACACCGGTACCCGGCATGTAATTGTTAAAAAATATCAACAAGCAGTAAAAGGAAACCCGGTTCAGAGATGAACTTTTTTTTGCTTCTTTTCATGCCAACCCTCAATAAAAAATCCGGCACTGTAAATAACGAGAAAACCAGGGATAATAGTCGCGAGAAAAGTCAATTTATCACTGATTGTCTGTAATTGACCGGAAGACCAGATCATCCATACAAGCACATACCAAGCAGGCCCGACAAAGAGAAACGTCGTATTCCAAAGTCTTTTAAAACTGTATTTCATTGGATATTAAGCAGTTAACAACAACAATAGAAAGCCTTCAGAGTTGACCATCAATGCGAAGTCTTCGTTCATTGAGTTTTTCAAGAATGATTCTGACTAAGTACTGCAGTGCATTGATGACATAGGTGAAATAAGCCAGAAAAGCTTCCCAGATAAGCACCTGTTCAGGATAGCCAAGAAAGGCCATAACAAAATAAAGAAGATGAAATACTGAAGCTACCGTACTGCCGATATCTTCCCAGACAAACTCTTTTGAGTATACCCACTTATTGAAAACCTCCTTTTCAAAAAACATCCCTGTGATGAAAAGAAGGGCGAAAAATAGTGTTTTAAAAAGTATTGCAATGCTGACCCAGTAAAATTTCGTAACGAAAAGGCCATTTGCATACAGCGCGGTTGTCGTTACCCCGGCAACAAAAAGGAGAAACTGTATCGGCGCAAGAATGATCTGAATATCGGTCCAGATGGAAGCATTTCGTTTAACAAGCTGTTCAGGAGTATACCGAGGCATGTTCTTTTACACTTAACTGATAGTAAAATATGTTCCAGGTGACAGAGCGACACCAAATCGTCACGTTCACAAATAAAGCTTGGAATATAGCAAAATTGCAGCGAAAAAGATCAACTTCTACGCGAATCCAGTGACCAGCCTTGCCGGTGAGATTACTTTTAAAACGTGCTGATTTACAGAAGAAGATTAAACACAAAACCGACAAGCATGATCCCTGCCGCTACAACACTGGCAAACACTGCAATAAGCCTCGGCTTAAGCACTTTACGCAGAATGATCATTTCGGGGGCGGAAAGAGCGATCACACTCATCATGAAGGCCATCACCGTGCCAAGGGCAGCACCCTTGCCGAGCAGTGCCTGAACAACAGGAAGAATACCAGCTGCATTCGAATACATGGGCACACCGATCAGAACAGCGACAGGGACTGACCACCAGACACTTTTGCCCATCAGTGAGGCCATAAAGTTTTCCGGTACATAACCATGAATTCCTGCGCCCAACCCAACACCAAACACAATATAGAGCCACACCTTGCCGACAATTTCACGAACATGCATGACCCCTTCGTGCAAGCGCATGGGCCAGCTTATCGCGTCATCATCATCTTCAACCGGCATCTTGCTCTTCTGCAGTTTTTGTACCCACTCTTCCAGAGAACCTTCCATTCGGAGTTTGCCAATAACCATGCCAGCAATTATCGCAACAGCGAGACCCATACCGGTATAAAGCAGAGCAACCTTCCAGCCAAACATGCCGAAAAGCAGCGCAAGGGCAACCTCATTGATCATTGGTGCTGAAATAAGGAACGAAAAGGTAACTCCAAGGGGAATACCCGCCTGAAGAAACCCGATAAATAGCGGAACCGCCGAACAGGAACAGAATGGAGTAACAATACCAAGGGTGGCTGCCATGACGTTTCCAACCCCGGTTCGATGACCTGAAAGCAATGCCCTGGTTCGCTCAGGTGAAATAAAGGTGTGGATCACTCCCATCAGAAAAACCACACCCGTAAGCAGCAGCAGCACTTTAGGAACTTCATAGATAAAGAAATGGAGAGCTTCTCCTAAGCGGTTTGTCCGGTTTATCCTTGCTATCTGCAGCAGCTGAGTGGCAAACAACTCAAGATTATTATAGAGCAGTATCCACACCACAGCTGCCACAAAAATGCCGGCAATCCATTGCAGGTTTTGCGCTTGGGAAGCCATACCTGTTGGCTGTCGCAAAAAAGTCTTCATTGCACTAACAACAACTTCCGCTACGCTGGTCTTTGTTGCCATGATTGCCGCAGCAACCGTGCGGTTTTGCAGTCAACAACTCTTTAATCTCTGCGTATGAAGGTACACGACCTTTACAAAGCACCTTTTCATCAACCACGAGTGCAGGAGTCGAGAGGACGTTGTAAGTCATAATCTGCTGAATATCTTCAACCTTTTCCACGGAAGCCGCAATACCTTCAGCCGCAATCACGGCGTTTACCGCATCAGCAAGCTGATTACAGCTTGGGCAGCCACTGCCAAGAATTTTTACCTTCTTCATTACTTATCTCCTGTATACATTTATAAGTTTATCGTCAATAAACGATTATTAGAAAAAACGATCAGTCTCAATCACATAACGACCTCTTATCAGGAATAAAAAACTTCCCAAAGAGCGCAGAGGCTTTCAACCACCGCTCCGGATTGATACAGTACCTGACTTTCGGGGGATTAATCTCACCCTGAATCAAGCCTGCTTCGAGAAGAGCTTTGAGATGCTGCGAAATTGTTGACTGCGCCATGGGAATGAGTTCTCTCAGCTCCCCGGTAAAACAACACTCATGCGTCGCAAGCAGTTTCAATATTTTCAGTCTCACCGGATGACCGAGCGCCTTGGCTATAGCCGCCATAGCCTCCTCGTCCACACTGTATTCAATAACTGACAATGTTCTCTGCATATTTTCTTTTGTTAGTTCATCGCAAATGTACGATTAATAACCAAGAAAAACAAAAGTCACAACAAAACGATACCGCCACACGCTTTATCAATGGCAATTTACTACACTGATGTAACATTCGAAAATAAAAAAGACTCTACCCACTTAAATTCTTCACCCTTGACAGCAATATTATTCCAGAAGCATAAAACTACAGTAAACATTTTAACCTACATTAGAGTTTATTACAGTTCAAGAAGGCATCAGTTGAAAAAAGTCAAGAATAGGAACGCCCATGACATCATCTGGTAAAAAAGTATGCTTCATGACTGGCGCAACAGGTATGCTCGGAAGTGAAATCGCGCTTTCAATCGCCGGTAAGGGCTACACTGTTTTCTTTACCTACAACTCATCACAAGAGAAGGCAGCGCAAACCCTTGAAAAAATTCGCTGGATAAGCCCCGAATCACAAATGATTCGATGTGATGTATCGAAACATAGCGATATTGCTGCCGCTTTTGCGGCATTCCGTCAACAGTTTGATCGCCTTGACCTTCTCATCGCCAGTGCATCAAATTTTTACCGTACACCTCTCCCGGACGTTACCGAAAATGAATGGGATAATCTGGTCGATACCAATCTGAAGGGAACATTCTTTACCCTGCAGGAAGCGGTAAAGATTATGCAGAAACAGTCGTTCACTGCAAGAATCATTACCATGACTGATATTTCAGCACATCTTGTCTGGCGCAACTTTGCACCCTATACGGTAGCAAAGGCAGGGATAGAGCATCTGACCAAAATCTTTGCCAAAACGTTTGCACCCGGTATTCTTGTCAATGCCATTGCACCCGGCACCATTACGGTAAATACTCAAAAAGAGATGGAAACAGAGGAAGCGATGATCAAGAAAATACCCCTCAAGCGTCTTGGCGACCCTCTTGATATCATCAAAACTATAACCTTTCTGCTTGAAAGCGACTATATCACTGGACAGGTCATCAGTGTCGACGGGGGAAGGATTCTTCAGTAACAGAGAGAACTGCAAAGACCATTTTGTTTTTATATATTGTTGTTGAATCGGTTTAAAGAAACTCATCCTAAGCTTTGTAACTATTATGGAACAGGAAGTCCCGGTTATCATTCACGACCATGAACCTTCAGGTACGGCACAGGGATCGCAAAGCGAAACCTTCATTCCGGAACAGATCAAAGAGATCAGCGAAACCCTGTCGGAAGCATATTCTCGTTTCAAAGAGAGCGAGTCCTATGATTTTCTTGTAAAAAATGCCGAAAAAGCAAAAGAGTATATCGTTAAAAACCCAGCTCAGGTAGTACTCTACACACTCGGTGCAGGTGCCTTTTTCGGACTTTTGATGAGAAAAAAGCGTTAACAGGTATTTATTAACGATGATATGATCAACCTCCCAGAGGAAAAGGTTTCGGCGCAGAAAGAACGCAAACACACCGGAATCCATAAAGTCCTTGATGACGCAGTAACATCAACCTATGAAGACGTTTTAAAGATAGTAGAAGCAAAAATCGAGCTGGTCAAAATTGAATTGACTGAAAAGATTTCGGTTTTGTCTGCTATGGTTATTCTCGGCGTTATTCTCATTCTCGGTGTTGCCTACCTTATCACGACGTTTGCTTTGTTCACAGGAGAACTGCTGGGACATCCTTTTCTGGGTTATCTCCTGGTAAGCCTTATTTTTCTTTCATGTTTTGTGTTTTTCACAAAATTCAGACCTTTGCTTTTGAAAAATCTGCTCCAAAACTTTTTTTTATCGGTCAATGACTACAAAAAATGAGCCTTTACCCAGCATTCAGGCACGCATAGAAGAGCTGCAAAACACCATTGTCGAAAAGGAAAAACAGATCAAGTCAAGAGCGCTGCATCTATCAGATAATCTAAAAGCTGAGATCGCTCCAATAGAGATTGTCAAAAAATACCCGTTTCAAGCTGCCGGAATAACCTTTGTTTCCGCTTTACTGCTCACAAGAGCCTTAAGAGGCAGCAAAAAAAAATCTGTACCCGCGGAAATAGAACATTCCGCTCTTCCATCACAGGGTCACGGGGCCCTTTATACCATCGGACTTGACGTGCTGCGTTCCGCAAAAGATCTCGGATTCAACTATCTGCAGCGGTATATCGACAGCAAACTCAAATGACCCCACATTATCCTTCAGTTTATCTTTGCCAGCTTACATCCCGACTATGACCATCCAGCATAACCCGTCAGTGGTTCAGAATAAAGAACACTTTTATGTCAACCGAAATGCCCGTGAACTTTTTCATCTGACCGATCCTGAGTTCCTCTCTTTACCTGCATCCGGTCAGGAAAGTTTTAAAAAAGCGGAAAAGCAAGCAAGCATAATCAATGCCTTCCTGAAAAAAACGAAAGGCACAGAAACAAAGCCAGTTCTTCCGGCACAGTTCCACGGCATGAAGCTGCTGCACGAACTGTTTCACTATGTCATGAGCTCTTCCATGGCCGTCCGACAGCCGGCCCTGCTCGAAAACGCTTATGGAGAGTTTGAGAAGGATCTTTCCAGAAAGCAATCAACTGAGTACCTTTCCCGGTTTATCAGCGCCTTTCCCACACAGCAGATCTATGCAGGATCCGAAGCACCCTTACACTGGCTAAGCCATCAGAACAACAAAACATATCTGCTTGAAGAGTCATTTCTTGTTTGGCTTAATTCCCAAAATCCTGCCCTTGATCAGTTTTCCGACCTGTTGACCGATCAACAAGTGATGAGAGAAGAAGCATACCGGAAACTGATTCTGGCCATGCGCTCTTCAATGAAGGCTATGGGACCAATCGGAGCCGGAGATACCGACCTTGTTGAACTGCTCACGGAACCTATACGGCACGCTCCATCATCGATCCTTGAACAGCTCCGCTATATCCGGCTGAACTGGTCAGACCTGCTGGAAGATTCTCCTTTCTGGACATTGCTTCCCGAAGCTATTGATTTAATTGAGGATGAGGATAAGTACCTTTTTTTCCAGCAGATTGCAAGTAAACAAAATGCCGGCAAAGAAAGTAACTTTTTTGAAAAAGAGGCCCATATACCTGATTACAGCGCTTTTGATGATAATGCCGAGGCCAACTACTCCACTGACTCATCATGGATGCCTGAAGTCGTCATGCTGGCCAAAAGCACCTACGTCTGGCTTGACCAGCTCAGCAAACATTACCGGCGACCCATTAACCGTCTGCAGGATATTCCTGACAACGAACTTGACTTGATGGCAGAACGGGGCTTCACCGCACTGTGGCTTATCGGACTTTGGCAACGAAGCTACGCATCACAAAAAATCAAGCAGCTGCAGGGCAATCCCGAAGCAAAAGCATCCGCCTATGCCCTCGAAAAATATGAGATTGCTGAAGACATCGGCGGGTACGAAGGTTATGAGAACCTGCGCCACAGAGCCAATAATCGAGGCATCCGTCTTGCAAGCGACATGGTTCCAAACCATACCGGCATGGATTCCGAGTTGGTCCGAAACAATCCCGACTGGTTTCTGTCGTCGAATACACCACCGTATTATAATTATTCCTACAACGGTCCAAACCTCAGCAGCAACTCCCGCTTCGGTATTTACCTTGAAGACGGCTACTGGAACCGGTCTGATGCGGCCGTTACCTTCAAGCGGGTCGACTACCTCTCTGGAGACACACGCTACATCTATCACGGTAATGACGGTACCGTCATGCCCTGGAATGATACCGCTCAGCTGAACTTTCTCAGTCCTGAAGTTCGTGAAGGAGTTATTCAGCAGATTCTGCATGTTGCAAGGATGTTTCCTATCATACGTTTTGACGCCGCCATGGTTCTGGCGAAACGGCACATTCAACGTCTGTGGTTTCCTCTTCACGGTCAGAGCGCGGGCGTACCTTCGCGCTCATCCTCTGCCATGAGTATGGCTGAATTTGATGCTGCCATTCCAGAAGAGTTCTGGCGCGAAGTAGTTGACCGCATTCAGCGGGAAGTGCCCGGCACCCTTCTGCTGGCCGAAGCATTCTGGATGCTTGAGGGATATTTTGTCCGGACCCTTGGAATGCATCGAGTCTATAACAGTGCCTTTATGCACATGCTGAAAAAAGAGGATAATGCAAATTACCGCTATCTGATCAAGAACACCCTGGAGTTTGATGCAGAAATTCTGAAGCGCTATGTCAACTTCATGAATAACCCCGATGAAGACACCGCAATTGCTCAGTTCGGCAGAGGAGATAAATATTTTGGGGTCTGCATGATGATGCTGACCATGCCTGGTCTTCCTATGTTCGGTCACGGACAGGTAGAAGGCTTCACCGAAAAATACGGCATGGAGTATGCCAAAGCCTATTATGACGAACAGCCAGATGAAAACCTCGTTGCTCGACACTACCGCGAGATTTTTCCTGTCATGAAAAAGCGTCCGCTCTTTGCTGAGGTCCATAACTTTTTCCTCTATGATGTCTATTCTCCGGGAGGCAGTGTAAATGAAAATATATTTGCCTATTCAAACCGTCTCGTTGACGAAAAAGCCTTGGTAGTCTTTAACAACTGTTTTGAACAGGCAAGCGGTTGGATTAAAACATCCGTAGGTTACAAACAGAATGACGAAATCCGGCAGAGTTCACTCATTGACGGCCTCAACCTGAGTCATCAGGAGGGTACCTTTGTTATTTTCAAGGATCAGGCCAGTGGCATGGAATTTATCCGTTCTAACAGAGAGATAGCCGAAAACGGACTCATGGTCTCTCTCGATGGTTATAAATACAATGTATTCCTGGATTTCAGGGAAGTGTCACCTTCAAAACTCCGTCCTTATGACCGGCTTGCGGAGGAACTGAACGGACGGGGAACCGAATCAATCGAACACGCCGTACTCACCATGAGTCTTTCACCGTTGCACTGTTCAGTGACGGCTTTGCTTACCTCTGAACAGTTCCTGCCTTCGCTTGAAAAAGTGCATGATGAAAACGAGGCTCTCGCCTTTGAACAATCAATTGCGTTACTTCTTGACCGTGTTGCATTGCAGTACAGCGAACTCATGGAGCAACCTGTTGACGTTCCTGCAACTCTTGCCTCGCACGCTGCAGCACTCTACCGCAACGCTGTATCCTGTGCTCTCCTGCTGTCAAACCAGCCTGATAGCCGAAAACTTCAGACTGCTCTTGGCCTGAGCAGCGCACAGGCAACAGAATATTTTATGATTGTCAGACACTGGATCGTGCTTGATACGCTGCAGCAGATGGTTGAATCAACCGTAGAAAAGAATTCCAACATCATCGACAGCTGGCTGATGAGCAATGCACTTGCGGCAATATATCCTGAAAAGGGGGTCATCGGCATTCCTGGTGAAAACCTCCCAGACCTTTTCTGCTGCATGCTCACGCAAAAGCCTGAACTCATAGAAGATGATCTGGAAGCACATCTGCACACCCTTTTAAAAACTCTTTATACGACAAACAAAAAGCATCTCGGACGAATGCTTCAGTTCGATGAACGGCATCAGAAAATCTGGTTCCGTGAACACCGCTTCACGGTACTCATGGCCTGGCTGACCCTGCTGGAATTACTGAAGGAACCGGAACGTACTCTTGAAACAGCAGAACAGAAAAGGGGAATTGCTGACTGGATAGAAGCTGCGGAAAAAATCGATATGCAGGCTTTCCTTGCGGGATATGAAGTTGGAGAGTTAATTAAGGTAAAAGCCTGATTTCTGCTCTGTTTTTACCATAGTATACAAGACAAAAGCCCGGCATAACCGGGCTTTTGATTTGTTGCATTGAGCGTTTCAGTTACCAGCCATACTCTAAATAAACACGATAGGTGTTGATAAGCAGGAAGGCCAGAACTGCAAGACCAAGGAAGGTAAAAATTGGACTTTTCTGTTCTTGTGATGCCTTGCGATCAAGGAAAGGAACTGTAGCCCATACAAGACCTCCAATGGTCAAGAGAACAATAGCGACCAGTTCTCCACCTTCAAACTTGAGATCTTTGAGCATCTGGAACTCAGCCCAGAAATACCATTCAGGCTTGATGCCAACAGGTGCAGGTGAAAGCGCATTAGCCTTGACACCTATTCCCCATGGGTATACAACAGCAAGATAGACAAGCAGGACAAATCCGATCAGCCAGCCGATTCCATCTTTAGCCAGAAAGGTCGGGAAAAACTTCTCGTAACCTTTAATCAAGCCAGACTCCTTGTAGCCGATAGGAGCTGATGTACCAAGAATCTGAACAAGAGCCAGATGGGCTGAAAGCAACAGCAGAATAAGACCAGGAAGCAAAACGACATGCATGGAGAACATACGGGTAAGTGTTTCACCGCTGACATCTTCACCACCACGAAGAATACTGACAAGCAATGCACCGCCGGGAGCAACTTTTGGAGTTTCAGTACCTACCTGGGTAGCAAAGAATGCAAGTTCGTTCCAGGGAAGAAGGTATCCGGTAAATCCAAAACCGAGGGTCAGCACGAGAAGAATGAAACCACTCACCCACATAAGCTCACGGGGTTTGCGGTATGACTTCATGAAAAAGGTGCTGAACATGTGAATAAATGCCATCAGAGCCATAAGATTTGCCGACCATGCATGGATCTGACGCAAAAGCCAGCCAAAAGGGATCTCTTTCTGGATAAAGACAAAAGAAGCGAATGCTTCAGATTCAGTTGGTTTGTAATACTGAAGAAGCAGTAACCCAGTCAGAATCTGAATAATGAAGAAGAAAAGGGCTAAACCGCCAAAATAATACCAGAACGAGAGGCGGTGTTTTGGAACTTCTTTTTTCTTCAGGTAATCGATTACCGGAAGCACTACATAAAAGCGCTCCTGGAACCAGGCACCCAGAGGACTGAGGCGCGCATCCTTGTAAGGATTCGAATCCGGACGATCTACGGGGGGTTTATACACTCCGCTTTGAGATGCTGCCGGTTTAGAGGCAACTGAAGGGGTTGCGGGTTTTGCAGCAACCGGAGATGCCGGCTTGGCGGCACCCGGAGCAGCGGGTTTCGGCTTGGCGGGAATATTTCCTGCCGAAGCGTTCTTGTTGTTTTCAGCCATCTTTCCTGACTCCCTTGGTTTTCAAAAATTAAAGGTTACGCTTTTGCGATAATAAGATTTTCCCCTTCAACCCTCACTTTAAACGAGGCTAAAGGTAAAGGTTGCGGGCCTGAAATGATTTCTCCGGTCTGCTTGTACTTTGCTCCATGACAGGGGCAGGCAATAAGATTCTGGGCGCTTTCCCAATGCACAAGGCAACCAAGATGGGTACACACAGCACTGCATGCCGTAAGCTTGCCGTTGTCGTTGACAACAAGAATCTTGTCCTTGTTAAACTGAAATATTTTAAAGCCTTTCAAAGGAACTTCAGAGGCTTTTCCTACAACCAGTTCTTTAACGTTTGAAGACGACTTGGTTGGCGGAATAATGTACTTGATGACAGGATAGAGTGTAGAGATGGCAACAGCCGCGCCAATACCCCCTACAACTTTTCCGAGAAAACTGCGGCGCTCGAAATCAACTCCTTTCAGTCCCTCCTCCCGTGGCTTGCCGCCGGGAACCGAACCGGATGATGAGACTGGTGCACCTTCTCCAAGTGCGCCCAACCTTGACGGACTCTTGAAATTACCTTGTTGTGCCATTACGATCTATCTCCTTTTTAATACTTTTTGTTATCAAATCAAAAGGCAAGTACTTTTCGGTGGCTCGACAGCCACTCATTCTTATTCTCGAACAGCAACGATCACCGATGCTTTTCAGGATAGCCCAAACAAACCCTCAATTTATATTTTTTTTAACTATTTATCCAATTCAAAGAACGTTTAATATTATTATAGCTGTCATACATAAGCGATGGCTCCCCATCGCGCCAGATACGGCTTCGGGTAAAAAACCTCATAAATCTTGATTGGAGGCGTTCCGGATTGAGAAATTCCGATATCCCCTTAATACCATCCAATTCCTTTCCCTCTATATGCAATGAAATATCGGATGCAAACCGAAGATAAAACGGACCCGCATCAAGCACCTTGTTGTGATGGATCTTCAAGCCAATATCCTCATACTGCAACTCAAGATTTATGCTGTGAACCGGCGAAAAAAAACTTCGTCTGAAATTGCTTTCCCGAAAATGCACCTTGTCCAGAACAGTTACTTTACCACTTCTATTGTCATGAAGTACCAGCAGAGCAAGCGGTTTATATGCGTTGTTCTTAAAAAACGTCACATAGTAAACAAGATCAAAGCGCTCTGAAAAAGCCCTGCCCCAATACCAGCGGGCAAGATACTCCTGCATAGGCAAAGCACCGAAATTGTGGTCATGATATCCGGTCGCATTGACTGGAATGGTTCGAACTGCACCACTACTCTGCTCAATAATCTCAATCACCCCTTCAACATCTGCCTTCGGAACACTTAAAAGCCACTGGTGAAGAGGTACCTTTCCAGCATTGTTCTCATCTTTTTTTTCGTAGACAATCCTGCGGCAGGATGTAAACAATAACGATGCTTTAACTGCTTTTTGCCGGACAGGAAAGGAAAAATCAATATCGAGAGAGTATGCATCTTTCAGCACGTCATAGGTAAAACTGTTCTTTTCAAAGCGGACGCCTATAGCAGATCGACTGCTTTCAAAAAGCCCGTTACTTCCCTCTTTGATGAAATTGACAACCTCGCGACCGTTTTCGTACAACTGAAAACTAAACGCCGAGTAATTGGACGGAAGAGGAGCTTCTGTTGTTATACGATGTTTCCACCGTTCATAATGATTGGTGTAATATGGAGAAAAAGGAAAACCGGAGAACCAGATAAGAACCAAAGATAAACCGCTCGCCTTGTCTTCAGCATCAAAATACCACCACTCATAAGCTCCGGCCTCATGCAAATCATGCCAGACTTCCTGATCAAGCTCTGTCGTAATATTCATGCCTGCACTTGGTGATGTTCAAACACGGAAGCATTGCTCAATGCCTTGCATGACATGGTATACCTTTGTAAATGTGGAAAACAGGAAAAAAAGAGAGGACATGCTTTTTTTATCCGAGGCTACTTCGAGGAAATTGCCATTAACCGGTGTGGACAGAGAGGGAATCGAACCCCCGACACAAGGATTTTCAGTCCTTTGCTCTACCAACTGAGCTACCTGTCCTTTAAACATGTGGCAAAATATAGGAATAAATCCCTTTTCTCCAAAAGAAAAAAGAAAAAACCCGGTACACACCGTTGTCACTACCGGTTTCCTTGTCCAGACTAAGCCGGAACGCTGATTTTCTCAATACCCTTCAGGATGCGCCTGAGCACTGTCTCCCTTCCAAGCACTTCAAGCAAATGATAAAGACTTGGTCCGAAGCTGACACCGGATGTCAATATTCTCAATGGATGGATGAGATAGGCAGCCTTAAGCCCCTGTGAGGCTACAAACTCTTTAAGATGTGCTTCAATATTCTCAGCATTGAACTCCTCCAGAGAGTCAAGTATGACGGTAAACTCACGAAGAAGGGCATTGGTATCAGCAGCCCAGCGCTTTAGAACGGCCTCTTCATCATAAGAATCCGGCTCGAAAAAGAAGTACGAAGAAAAGGTCACAAATTCATGTTCAAATCCTACACGCTCCCGCATGAGTTCTATAACCTGTCCAAGATAGGCATCGCCGGTAATGAGCTCCCGCGACATCAACGACTCCTTCTTCTCAAGTTCAGCAAACAGAATCGGCTTGATGACTTCAATAAGTTTCTCTGAAGGACGGCTTTTGATATACTGTTTTTCAAGCCAGTTGAGCTTGTCAACATTAAAAATCGCACCGGCTTTTCCTACCCGTTCAAGTGAAAACTTTGCGATAAGCTGCTCCATGCTGTACACCTCCTGCTCACTGCCTTCGCCTTCGTTCCAACCCAGCATGGCAACAAAATTCACGATAGCATCACTGCTGTATCCCTTGCGGACATAATCCTCAACAGCAACATCCCCCTGCCTTTTGCTCAGCTTTGAGCGGTCAGGATTAAGCAGAAGCGGAAGATGGGCAACCTTTGGAGGCTCCCAGCCAAAAAACTCATAGAGAAGAAGATGCTTCGGCATTGAGGGAAGCCACTCTTCACCTCTGATGATATGAGTGAACTCCATAAGATGGTCGTCAACAACACTGGCGAAATGATAGGTTGGAAACCCATCGGATTTCATCAGCACCTGATCATCAATTGTCGCAGAATCAAACTCGACAGGTCCCCTGATAATATCTTCAAACCACACCGAAACATAATCGGGTACTTTCATGCGAATGACATAAGGCAATCCCGCATCCAGCTGTTTTTGTATCTGACTCGACGGCATGGAACCACCCATCTCTTCAGGAAGCCATTTTCTGTTATATTTCGGCTGCAGTCCCTGCTTTATCTGAAGCTGGCGGTTTTCTTCCAGCTCTTCATGAGAAGCAAAACAGTAGTAGGCATGATGATCATCAAGCAGTTGCTGGCAATATTTCGCATAGATGTCAAGTCGCTCAGACTGAACATAGGGTCCGAAATTACCACCATGTTCAGGGCTTTCATCAGCAACAATGCCTGCCCATTCAAGAGTTTTTATAAGATTTTTCTGTGCTCCCTCAACTTTTCGGGTTTGATCGGTATCTTCAATACGGATAACGAAAATTCCATTCATTTTCTTTGCAAACAGGTAGTTATACAGTGCGGTTCTCAACCCGCCTACGTGTAAATATCCTGTTGGAGAAGGTGCAAACCTGGTTCTAACCCTTTGACCAACCATAATGAGCGCTGTACTGTTTATTATTGACAGGGAACTATAGCAAGAGCTGTGAATTTAAGAAAAACTCACTGCTTTTGAAGACACAAGATAAAAGATTAACCGAAAAATCTTGAGAAGCTGTCTTGCATGATACAACTTTCTCTTATGACAGTTCTTTTTAAATAAACTTTTAGTTTTCGATTGCAGTTTAATTTTTAATTACTTTAAATGTACTAAGTTACATTTTTGACCATCACTCAAATAGTTTTATGCCCGATAATCCCCGAAAAAAGTCAGGAAAAGATACTTCCAGAAATAAATTCAAGCCGGTAAAAGAGGAGGAAGAAAAAGCAGGATGGTTTCAGGGAAATGGGAAAGGAGCGCAGGCTAAATTTCCTCGTTTTATCTTTTTTATGATGGTTGCTCTGTTGATGCTTTTTGTGTTTCAACGTTTTTTTGCAAATTCCGGCAGCCCCGAAGTTACCTATAACGAATACAAATCGCTTCTCTCCCGTACTCTTGTGACTGAAGTAACGGTTAAAACTTATGAAGATAAATCAGCCATCCTGAATGGAAAACTGAAAACAGTTACCAAGATCCCGCTTATTGACAACACAAACCTGCAGACTGACCGGTTTGCCGTCAGAATCCCTTCATTCAATTCAGAACAGGCAGATATCCTTGCTGAAAAAGGAATCCGTCTCAAGGTAGAGGAAGGCAGCAGCTCTCTGAATACCTTTTTTGTCCTGTTCGCCCCCTGGATTATTTTCGGGGTTATATATTTTTTTCTCTTCCGGCGTATGAACGGCCAAAACAACTCTCAGGCAAAAAATATTTTCAGCTTCAGTAAAAGCCGGGCAAAGATGGTCAGTGAATTTGATGTTAAAACCACTTTTAATGATGTTGCCGGCGTTAACGAGGCGGTCGAAGAGCTTCAGGAAACTGTCGAGTTCCTGACAAATCCTGAAAAATTCCAAAAAATCGGTGGCAAAATTCCGAAAGGAGTACTGCTTCTCGGTCCTCCCGGCACAGGAAAAACGCTGCTTGCAAAAGCTATTGCAGGAGAAGCCAAAGTTCCTTTTTTCTCGATATCAGGAGCTGATTTCGTTGAAATGTTTGTCGGCGTAGGAGCGGCAAGAGTAAGGGATCTCTTTGAACAGGCCAAGAAAAATTCACCCTGTATTGTTTTTATTGATGAAATTGATGCTGTAGGACGCAGTCGTGGAGCTGGTCTCGGTGGGGGGCATGATGAAAGAGAACAGACCCTGAACCAGCTTCTTGTAGAGATGGACGGATTTACAACAAGCGAAAATGTTATCCTCATTGCAGCAACAAACCGCCCGGATGTGCTTGATACAGCATTGCTCCGGCCAGGCAGGTTTGACCGCCAGATAACCATCGACAAACCGGATATTCGGGGACGTGAAGCTATTTTAAAAATTCATACCCGCAATACTCCCCTTGCAGAAAGTGTGGATATCAATGTTCTTGCAAAAAGCTCTCCAGGATTCTCAGGAGCTGATCTGGCAAATCTGGTCAATGAAGCAGCACTTCTTGCAGCTCGAAACGATCAACTGCTGATTACCGCTGAAAATTTCGAGCAGGCTCGTGACAAGATTCTTATGGGACCGGAAAGAAAAAGCATGTTTATTTCCGATGAACAGAAGAAACTCACTGCCTATCACGAAGCGGGCCATGTGCTTGTTTCAACCTATACCAAGGGATCTGACCCAATCCATAAAGTCACCATTATTCCAAGAGGCAGAAGCCTGGGACTTACGGCATACCTTCCTCTCGAAGATCGCTACACCCATAACAAGGAGTACCTGCTCGCCATGATTACCTATGCGCTTGGTGGAAGGGTGGCAGAGGATATCATGTTTCATGAAAGCAGTACAGGGGCCGCAAACGATATAGAAAAGGCTACCGATATTGCCCGAAGAATGGTAAGACAATGGGGAATGAGCGAAACACTGGGCCCGATCAATTACGGAGACAGCCACAAGGAGGTTTTTCTTGGAAAAGATTATTCCCATATTCGCGAATACAGTGAGGAAACCGCCCTGCAGATTGATATCGAGGTTCGCAACATTATTATGACCTGCATGGAAAATGCTAAAACAATTATCAATGAGAAAAGTGCGATTCTGCATCGCCTTGCGGAACTGCTTATCGAAAAGGAATCGCTCAACGCGTTGGAAATAAAAGCAATTATAGGCAGTGAGCAGCTCGCTCCAGGCCTGGCAACATCATAACGTGACTGACAATCCATGCAACTCATCGCACTACTCGGCATCGGCATTGGGGCCGGCCTCCTGTCAGGAGTGTTCGGTGTTGGCACTCCAGAGCGCCGTCGGCACATCACTTATTGCACTGCTTCTGCCGGTTGGACTGCTTGGGTTGATCGAGTACTATCGTTCTGGGAAAATTTCTGTGGAAGACATCACGATTGGGCTGATCATTGCCGCAGGACTTTTTGCCGTAGCTTATTTCGGTGCAAAAATTGCAACTCATCTTTCTCATGATTTACTGAGAAAGGCTTTTGCCGTTTTTATGGGAATTGTTGCTTTTCATTTGTGGTTTAAGTAATTGAAGCGCTTACAATAATCTAAGCTTTATATAACCATGGGAAACACAACGACAAAAGCTGATTTGGTCAATGTAATAGCCCACAAAACGGGCTTGACCAAAAATGAAACCGAATCTGTAGTTGACAGTCTGTTTGAAAGTATCATTGACTCTTTGAAAGCAGGAAAACGAATTGAAATCCGAGGTTTCGGCTCATTTAATATCCGGTATAAAAATCTTCGTCAGGCAAGAAACCCGAGAACAGGAGAGAAAGTTATGGTTGACCCTAAAAACGTGCCAACCTTCAAAATTTCGAAGGAGTTTAAGCACGCTGTCAGTGAAAGTCTGAGACCTGACGGTGAATAAGTATTTCTTACTCTCTTAACCTGTAAAGAAAAGCCACCAGAGCAAAGCAAAAAACGGGATGAGAACAGGAATTGAGTATTTGTAGATATACTCAATGAACCCAGGCACTGCAACGTTTGCCTGGATGGCAATAGTTTTGACCATAAAATTCGGAGCATTGCCTATATAGGTCAACGAGCCGAAAAACACTGAGGCCAGAGAGATGGCCATCAGATAGATGTCAGAAGTTGCATCACCCTGAACCGTAGAGTTTACCCCTCCTGCGAATTTTTGCATATCGGAAACTGAGTTGATATCCATACCAAACTTCCCTGAGGCCCCGGCTAAAAAACTCATATAGGTCGGTGCGTTATCAAGAACTCCGGACAAAGCTCCGGTCATCCAGTAAAAACGCGTTACCGAAAATCCTCTCGCGTGGCCTGAGGCATAGGCACTGATAATCTCAAGCGCAGGAATCATGGTGACAAATATCCCGATAAAAAGAAAGGCCACCTCCCGAATCGGCAAAAAGTTAAAGCTATTGCCTCTCATCGCATCCTTATCGGCAGTTTTATAAGCCATAAAGGCAACAGCAAAAAGAACCATTTCACGAATGCCGAAAGGAAGATGCAGCAGAGTCTGAAGAGTGGGAAAACCAGGAATAACGGCAGGATCAAGAAAAACTGCGCCGATCACAATCGCAAAGAACATAAAACTTTTAGCACCGATTATGCTCACCCGTCCGGATTGTTCTGATACCCTCATCTCACCTTTCCCTACCCTGCTGTCTAAAACCATAAAGATCAGAATCAGCCCGGCAATCGTAAGAATCCATGGAAGCCATAGTTTCGGCATAACCCAGAAAAACGGTACCCCTTTTAAAAATCCTAAAAAAAGAGGCGGATCACCAATCGGGGTTAACGCACCTCCTGTATTGCTGACAATAAAAATAAAGAACACAATATGAAACGCCCTGATCCGTCCTTCATTGATACGTATATATGGCCGGATAAGAAGCATCGACGCCCCCGTGGTACCGATCAGATTTGAAAACAGTGCACCGGCAAAAAGCAACGCCCCGTTCATGAAGGGATTTCCCCTTCTCTCAATGTTAATAAGAATTCCGCCGGAAACGACAAAGAGCGCTGTAATCAGAGCAAGAAACGAGAGATACTCTTCAAGCGAACGCAGCAGCATAGAAGCACCCTGCTCAACCATAAACCAGTAATATGCAGCAACGATACTGCCGAGCCCGATGGAAACTTTATGATAATGATGCTCCCAGAAGTGAGCATACAAGAGAGGGCCTGTGGCGATCATCAAAAGAAGCAGCGTGAAAGGAGCTACCAGCCAGACAGGGGGCAGATGATGGGATGATTGCAAAAAATGAACGGCAGCTCCGGCTGCCGTTTCTTGATTTTCCGCTGCAATCAGCGTTTGAAGCATACCTCTTTGCTACTCCCCTTCAAAATCTGTAAGAGAAAACACACTGTAGCCTTTATCGCGAATTTTTTGTTCCCCGCCGATGTCAGGCAGGTTAACGATAAACGCCATTTCAGAAACGATCCCGCCAACCTTTTCGATCAGTGCCGCCGCTGCAAGAGCAGTTCCACCGGTAGCAAGCAGATCATCAACAAGAAGAACCTTTTGACCGGCAATAAGTGCATCAACATGAATCTCAATCTTATCGCTTCCATACTCAAGCTCGTATTCCTGCGAAACAACATCAGCCGGCAGTTTTCCAGGTTTTCTGACTGGGACAAACCCTTTGCCGAGCGTATAGGCCAATGCTCCACCGATAATAAAGCCTCTTGCCTCTATACCGACAATAACGTCAAAATCCATACCATCAAGCAGGTAGTGCTGCGTCAGATTGTCAATGACCAGCCTGAAACCGACTGGATCCTTGATAAGAGTAGTGATATCACGAAAGAGGATCCCTTTTTTTGGATAGTCAGGAACCGAACGGATACGGGATTTAATGGGCATGGATGG
>CAIPYV010000079.1 GCA_903869365.1 uncultured Chlorobiaceae bacterium | reverse complement strand
GTTGACGGAAGGAAGTGCCGCCCGTCGTGAAGAGGCAAAAGCGATAGCTGAGCTTGAAAAGCAGATTCAGGGTCATGGCAGAGAACAGATAATCGAGCGGATAGCATATATCTGGTTCAACCGCTTCTGTGCCTTGCGCTTTATGGATGTCAACCGTTACACACGTATCGGCATCATAACGCCAGCCGAAGGGCAGTTCCAGCCTGAAATTCTGGCTGAGGCCAAGATGGGCCATATTGATGAAGAGATGGTGGCGGAGAAGACCCGCGAACAGATATTTGCCTTGCTCGGCGGTTCATCTCCAAGCCGCGATCCACAGTCCGAGGCCTACCGCTTTTTAGTGGTGGCCGCGTGCAACGACTTCAACAAGTCGATGCCATACCTGTTTGAAAAAATTGCTGATTATACCGAGTTGTTGATGCCCGATGACCTTCTTTCTGGCAACTCCATTCTTGCGTATACTCGCGAGGCAATGACGCCGGACGTCTGCCAGGATGTCGAGGTTATTGGCTGGCTCTACCAGTTCTATATATCCGAGAAAAAGGACAAGGTATTTGATGATTTAAAGAAGAACAAGAAGATTACTCCGGAGAATATTCCTGCAGCCACTCAGCTTTTCACGCCGCACTGGATTGTGCGCTACCTCGTAGAAAACTCACTGGGTCGCCTCTGGATGCTCAACCGCCCCAATTCGAAGCTGGTTGAGCAGATGGACTACTACATCAAACCCGAGCAGGCGGAGAGTGACTTCTTGCATATCGGGAAGCCGGAAGAGATCAAAATGTGTGATCCGGCCTGCGGTTCAGGCCATATTCTAACCTACACCTTTGATTTACTCTACGCCATCTATGAAGAAGAAGGGTACGATCCTGTTGAAATACCAGAAAAGATACTGACGCACAACCTTTACGGCATCGAAATTGACGAACGGGCAGGGGAGCTGGCTGCATTTGCTTTGACTATGAAGGCCCGTGGCAAGCAGCGTCGGTTTTTCAATAAAGGCGTCAAGCCGAATATCTGCGTGCTCGAGAATGTCCACTTCAATGAGAGCGAGCTCAAAGACTACATTGATTTCATCGGGCGCGACCTTTTCACCGCACCGCTGCAGACTACCCTCAAGCAGTTTGAAGAGGCCGACAACTTTGGTTCCCTGATTCGACCAGCCGTCAATGATGTTTCGGGTATGCTGAATATTCTGGAGTCTAAAAATGTCTCAGGACAACTGTTCCTGAGCCCAACCCATCAGAAGGTTTTGCAAGCTTTGCAGCAGGCCGATTACCTCAGTCCTAAATACCATGTTGTGATTGCAAATCCACCGTATATGGGTGGTAAGGGGATGAATGGGAAGCTGGCGCTATGGCTGAAAGATAATTACTCAGACGTAAAATCTGATTTGTTTTCCGCTTTTATTGTTCGCAATACTGAGCTTACCTTACCAAAAGGTCAACTTGGATTTATGACACCATTTGTTTGGATGTTTATTTCATCTTACGAAAGATTAAGAGGTTTTCTTATTGATCAAAAAACGATCACATCTCTAATTCAACTGGAATATTCAGGTTTTGAAGGCGCCACGGTGCCAATTTGTACCTTTACAATCGAAAACCATCATAATGCAGATTTCAAAGGTGGTTATGTACGATTATCAGATTTTAAAGGAGCTGCCCTTCAAGGACCAAAAGCATTGGAAATAATCCAATCAGCAAATAATTCGGGGAAGTAATGAGCGAATTCTTGAATAACCTCCTTGCCCAACCAGAAGGGAAAACACTGGAATTCAAACGGGATAGCTCTTCGACAAAACCGTTTTTAAAAACTCTTGTAGCGTTTGCTAATTCGGCTGGTGGGAGGTTAATTATTGGAGTAACTGACAAGAGGGAGATTATCGGCGTTCAGTCGCCTCTCGACGAAGAGGAAAGGCTTTGCAGCTTGATAGCTGATTCCATTGCTCCCCGTCTGGTTCCCAATGTCGAGATGGTTACGGTTGAAGGAAAGACGCTGTTGATGGTTGAGGTTTTTCTTAGCGGCACGCGCCCCCATTATCTCAAAGCTGAAGGGATGGAGGCCGGTGTCTATGTGCGCCTTGGTTCCACCAGCCGTCAAGCCGATGCCCAATTGATTGCCGAATTGCAGCGAGGTGTTGCGGGGATTAGTTTTGATGCATTACCTATGCCTGACCTTGATGCGGAAGCGCTTGACCTGCCAGCCATTCGGTCTGACTTTGCTGATAGAGCCCCGGATGAACGGATGCTGCAAAGTCTTAAGATTTTGGTACGCGATCAGGATCGACTGGTTCCCAGCAAGGGCGGCATATTGCTTTATGGAAAAGAGCGACGCTTCTATTTTGATGATGCATGGATTCAGTGTGGCCGTTTTATCGGCAACGACAAGGGCGACATCTTCGACCATATCGATATTCACGACCCGCTGCCCAAGGCGGTTGAGAGCATCATGCTGTTTCTCAAGAAACACGCCATGCGTGGTGCCGATTTTTCCGAGATTCGGCGCAAGGATCGCTGGAGTATTCCAATCAACATATTGCGTGAAGTGGTTATTAATGCGCTGGTTCATGCCGATTACTCCCACCGTGGCACCCCGATTCGCATCGCTTTTTACGACAATCGCATTGAGGTTGAGAGCCCGGGGCTGCTGCTGCCGGGTATCACTGTCGAGGAGATGAAACAAGGTGTTTCACAAATCCGCAATCCGGTCATCGCGCGGGTGTTCCGTGAGCTGGATCTTATTGAACAGTGGGGGAGCGGCATCCCCGGTATTTTCAGGGAAGCCAGAGCCAGCAATCTGCCTGAGCCGACCATAGAAGAACTGGCGGGACGAGTACGTTTCACTGTGCCCCTATCGGACATTTTGCCACTCTCCCGCGAACAGTCCCGCAAATCCGAATCGACCCAGCCGGGACAGGTCAATGAGCAAGTCGAGGCACAAGTCGAGGCACAAGTCGATTTGCAGATTCTTTCAGCATGTCTGGCAACTCCGCAGTCGTCAGCAGAAATTGCCGCTGCGTTGGGGCATAAGCAATTGAGCGGCAACCTGCGCAAAGCACTCCCTCGACTAAGGGAATCAGATTTGCTTGAATACACCATCCCGGATAAGCCAAAAAGCCGGTTGCAGAAGTACCGGTTAAGCGGAAAAGGCAGGGCTTTGTTAACTTCGGAACAAAAGTCCGTTACGGAAAAATCAGGAGGCAAATGAATAACGAAGAGCACATACTTTCAAAAGAAAAGCCAGATTGCTTTTTCTTCCGAGCTTCAGCTCCCGATTTCAAGAAAATTCCCGGTAGTCCGATTGCGTATTGGGTAAGCGATCGCATAAGAAATTCCTTTATTGAAAGTAGCTCATTGAACGATATTGCTCAACCTCGCAAAGGAATAACGACTGCTGACAATGACAAGTATCTGAGAAATTGGTTCGAAGTAGAATTAGGAAAAGCGGCTTTGAAAGATTGTATTGATGGTATCAAATGGTACCCTGTGAATAAAGGTGGAGATTTTCGGAAATGGAATGGCAATAAAGAAATTGTTATTAACTGGAAAAACGATGGTGAAGAAATAAAAAAATTCGATAACTCAGTAATTCGAAATCCATCCTTTTATTTTAAAGAAGGTATGACTTGGAATGATATCTCATCTGGAAAATTTGCAATGAGATATTCAGACGACCGGGCAATGTTTGAGGGAAAAGGGCCAATGGCATTTGCTGAGAATAATGATAAGCTAATAAACTTAATTTCATTTTTTAATTCAATAGTTTCGGCATCAATTTTGTCGTTTCTATGTCCAACGCTTAATTTTAACATCGGCGACATTGCTAAAACTCCAATATCTTCTAAAATACTAGAATGTACAACAATAAACGAAAACGGTAAAAGTTGTATAATTCTAAGCGAAGAAGACTGGGACTCATACGAGACTTCTTGGGAATTCACCAGCTTACCGCTTTTGCAATCTGATTATCGCTGTCCAACGCTGAAAGCTACTTATCATGACCTCCGGGTCCATTGGCAGGAGATGACGATACAGATGTTGCGCCTCGAAGAAGAGAACAATCGCATTTTCATCGATGCTTATGGTTTGCAGGATGAACTCACGCCTGAAGTGCCACTGAATGAAATTACTCTGACCTGCAACCCGCACTATCGTTACAGCAACAGCAAAAACGCCGATGAGCTTGAAGTGCTGCTGCTGGCTGATACCATGAAGGAGTTTATCTCCTACGCTGTTGGTTGCATGTTTGGACGTTACTCGCTCGATAAACCCGGATTGATCCTTGCCAATCAAGGCGAAACTATCGAGGACTATTGGAAAAATCTCAGGACCTACCAAAACCTGCCAACTGCCAACTGCCCACTGCCAACTGATTCCGTCTTTCCTCCTGATGCTGACAACGTCATCCCCATCCTCGACGGAGACTGGTTCACTGACGACATCTCCGAGCGGTTCCGCAAGTTCCTGCGCATCACCTTTGGCGAGGAGCATTATGAGGAGAATCTGAAGTTTATCGAGGTTGCGCTTGGTAAGGATATCCGCAAGTATTTCCTGAAGGATTTTTACAGCGATCATGTGCGTCGATATAAGAAGCGCCCTATTTACTGGCTTTTCAGCAGCCCCAAGGGCAGTTTCAATGCGCTCATCTATATGCACCGTTACCGTTCTGATACAGTGAGCGTTGTACTCAACTACCTGCGCGAGTTTCGCATAAAGCTAACCACAGAGAAGAACCATCTCGAAGCGGTAAGCATCAGCGCCAGCGCATCAGCGGGAGAAAAAACCAAGGCTCTAAAAGAGATTGAGAGCCTCAGGAAAATGATCGAAGAGCTCGACAGTTACGAACGCGAAATCCTTTATCCGCTTGCCACTGAACAGCTTGAAATAGACCTCGACGATGGTGTAAAAGTCAACTATCAAAAATTCGGCCCGGCACTCAGGAAGATTCCCGGCCTTGATACCAAAGAGGAGTGAACCATGCAGATTGATAAACTGGTAATGACCTGTTTTCGTGGAGCTAAGTTGCTGCCGCTGGATTTACATAGTCGATTAAATGTGTTTTTCGGGGCGAATGGCTCAGGGAAATCGAGCATTTTGGATGCTACAGCTATAATGCTTTCATGGCTTGTTAATCGTATCAAGTATGAAAGTTCTTCAGGTCGCCCTATTCAGAATCCAGATATTTTTAATGGTGAAGCGTCAGCTCGCCTTGATATGACTTTTAATTTCAACGGCCACCCTTTACGCTGGACTTTGGCAAAAACTCGCAAAGGGTATAGCAAGAGGGATGTTGCTTCGATTCTGATTTCGACAACTTATATAGCACAACAAATACAGGCAAAGATTTCGGAAAGCAATGGCTTGACAAATCTGCCACTGTTTGCCTATTATCCTGTTAACCGGGCAGTTCTCGATATTCCTCTTCGCATAAAAGAACGGCACAGTTTTGATCTTCTTTCAGCTTACAGTGATTCGTTAACGGGTGGCGCCAATTTTCGGGCTTTTTTTGAATGGTTCAGGGAGCGCGAAGATCTTGAAAACGAAAACAGAAAATATGCTGAACTACTCATAAAGCCCGAAGGATTCCAGTTTCCTGATTTGCAACTTGAAGCAGTTCGTGCTGCTTTGATGCTCTTTATGCCTGATTTTACCAACCTCACGGTTCGCCGGAACCCACTTCGCATGGAAGTAGAAAAAAATGGTAAACCTCTGACAGTTAACCAGCTTTCCGATGGCGAAAAGTGCCTGATGGCTTTGGTTGGAGATCTTGCCCGACGAATGTCAATTGCCAACCCTGCGCGAGAAAATCCGCTGGAGGGAGAAGGAGTTATACTGATTGATGAAATTGACCTGCACCTTCATCCGAAATGGCAACGGATGATTATTCCAAAGCTTCTTGAGGTGTTTCCGAATGCTCAGTTTATCATTTCCACTCATTCTCCGCATGTAATTACTCAAGTGCAGCCGGAGAGTCTTTTTCTTCTCAAGCAAACCGATTCAGGCATGGTTGCTGAACAACCAACAGAGTCTTATGGAAAGAGTGTAGAGAGGATTCTCGAGGACTTGATGGGACTTGAGACGACCCGACCAGATGAAGTCAGTGTAAAACTTCATGATATTTATTCTTCCATTGATCAAAACCACATAGAAGAAGCCCGTCGGTCAATTGCCGTAATGAAAGAGGAAATTGGCGAAGATCCTGAACTGATGAAAGCCGAAATTCTCATCAGGCGTAAGGAGATTATCGGTAAATGAAGTACATCGTCAAACAGAATGAACCAGAGGATTTTACCAAGTGGAAAGCTCTCAAGAATGAAGAGTGGACGCCCACTTATGACAAGCTGAGTGGAGATGTTAAGATCGCTGTTAAACAGGCGCTGATGACTGAACAAGGGCATATTTGTTGTTATTGTGAACGCAGGTTAACTGATAACGACTCTCATATTGAGCATTTCAGGCCTCAGGAGAATAAATCAACAGACCCGCTGGATTTTACCAATATGCTTTGCTCCTGCCAGCAGAGATTGACAAAAGGAGATCCGCGCCATTGTGGCAATCGTAAAGATGACTGGTTTGATGAGCAATTGTTGGTATCTCCATTTGATTCAGGAAGTGAGAAGAGGTTTGCTTTTACCGGAGACGGATACATCAGTTCTGCTCAATCGGCTGATAGAGCTGCAACCGAAACAGTATTCAGGCTTGGTCTTGATATTCCAAAACTCCGGAGCTTGAGAAAGAGTGCTATTGAACCCTTTTTGGATGAATCGTTGAGTCAGGATGAAGCGACTCGTTTTGTTTCGGGATATCTTCAACTGGATAGTCGCGGTATGTACGGAGAGTTCTGGACAACTATCCGCTATCTTTTTGGAGACTGACTCGTTGAAAGTGAACTATCAGAAATTCGGCCCGGCTCTGCGGAAAATTCCCTGCCTTGAAGCAAAAGAGGAGTGAAAAATGGCAATAATGAATTTTAATACAACCAATTCTACTTTCCGTCAATTGCTCGGTAACGGCTTGAGCTACCATGTTCCTCCTTTTCAACGTGACTATTCATGGACGGAAGAAGAGTGGGATGATTTTTGGCAAGACATCCACGGATTGTTCGAAGAGGACGGTGAATTGGCTCACTACATGGGTTATCTGGTATTGCAGTCATCCGATAACAAGCGGTTTGATATCATTGATGGTCAACAGCGGCTTACGACAATAAGTGTTATGATCCTTTCTGGATTGAAGCATCTCCAGGAGATGGCTGCTGCCGGATTTGATTCCGACAATAACATCAAGCGTAAAGAACAGCTTCAAAGCAGTTACATCGGCTATCTTGACCCTGTAAGTCTGGTATCGCGCTCCAAGTTGGAGTTGAATCGCCATAATAACCGCTTTTACCAGACCTATCTGGTGACGCTTGAAACACTGCCGCAAAGAGGACTGAACGCATCAGAACATCAACTTCGAAAATCTTTCAACTGGTTTAAAGAGCACATTAAAACCCGCTTTGGGATGAACGAAGCAAGCGGAAAGGAGCTGACCGTTTTCCTTGACGGGTTGGTCGATAAGCTGTTTTTCACGGTTATTACGGTGACAGACGAATTGAATGCATTTAAAGTCTTTGAGACGCTCAATGCCAGAGGTGTTCGTCTTTCAGCAACTGACCTGCTGAAAAATTATCTCTTTTCGATTATCAGTACTCATGACACACATGAAACGGAATTGAAGGCTCTGGAAGATCGTTGGGAGCGAATTGTAGGTTTGTTGGGAAGTGAAAGTTTTCCTGAATTTCTCCGGATATTTTGGAACAGCCGTAACAAGCTGGTAAGGAAGTCTGACCTCTTCAAGACCATCCGAAAACGAATCAGTGACCGTGAAGCTGCATTTGATTTGCTTCGAGATCTCGATCAATCAGCAGCCATTTATGCGGCTCTCCGTGATCCTCAGGATGCTGCGTGGAACAGTGAAGAAAAACTTTGCCTTAAACAGTTGCTGATGTTCAATGTTCGGCAGCCACTGGCTATGCTGATGGCCTGCCATGCAAGGTTCTATGAGCATGACAGAGCTGCCTTTACTCGCTTGATGAAAGCAGTGGCGGTCGTGTCATTTCGCTATAACGTTATATGTAACTTTCAGGCACATGAGCAGGAACGATTGTATAATGACATCGCTTTGAAAGTATCGGGAGGCATCTATTCGCGCTTTACGGAGATTATTAGTGCATTGCGGGAGGTGTATCCCGATGACATACAGTTTAAAGTGGCATTCAGTGAGAAGGAACTTTGTACCACAAATAGTCGCAACAAAAAAGTGGTGCGGTATATCCTTTTTGAAATTGAGCGCCAGCAATCTGGTCAGGATTTCGATTTTGAAAGTGCTACGTACAATATCGAGCACATCCTCCCGGAACATCCATCTGAAATGTGGTCTTACATGGAAGAGGCCAAACAGGATCGTCTTATTTATCGTCTTGGCAATATGACACCTCTTGAAACCAATCGAAACAGAGCGTTGGGTAATGGAGATTACGCAGCCAAGCGGCTGGTTTATCAGCAGAGTGCTTTTCAGATAACAAATGCGGTTGCAGAGCACTATGACATTTGGGATGAACAGAAAATCGAAGCTCGGCAAAAGCAGTTAGCGACTGTTGCGTCCGGTATATGGAAGATTGATTAGGCTTATTTTCAAGATCACTGACTCTGAAAAGTCTTGTGTATCGTGGATTCAGTTTTACGATACACAAGTCATTTTGTGGCTTTTCTGTAATACACAAAACAGGGTTTGTGCGGCAAGGTATGTTGTTGTGAATACTCAAAGAATTTTTGCTGTCAATTTTTCTCATGAAAGTTTTTTGTAATGAGTGAACGCATCACCCAGGCGCTAAGTCGGCTGTTCGATCGTCATCGCATTGTTTTCTGGAATGACGTAAAGAAGGAGTTGCGAGACGCATTCGATGGTTTGCAGCTTGAGGGTGTTGAAAAGATTGAACTTGCCAACAACGAGTTTGGCGTGAAGTATCGCATTCTGCGTGTGCAACCTGACCAGAAGTTCCTGCTCTATCGCGAAGGGGCTCAGCCTGAAAAGCTGGATAACTGGCTGCTCGATGTCGAGCTTGCCTATGGTGATTTCCGCGCTGATCAGGTAGGTTTATGGCTCTCGGAGCTTGAGCTTGGCCATGAGTTTCAGGATGTGGTTAAAGATCATCCTGAATTCTACAAGTCTGCCAAGCGAATTGAGAGCCTCAGACAATTGCTCAAGGGGGACGACACGCCAGGAATAATCCGATTGAAGATGCTTGGCGTTTGCGCCGGTTCTGAAGCTCGGCTGGATATTGTGGCGGAACACCTGCTGGACGAGTTGGCGGGTAACGCTTCGAGAAAAAAGCAATTGGGCCTTGAATTTCAGGAAGGTGATAAATTTCGTCTGATTGAGCGATGTCGCCTGGATGGATATTTCTGGGAGCTTATGAAGCGGAGTTACGGCTACGAATCATCCGAGCCTGGCATGAAGGATTTCGTTATCGAGCTATTCAAGTTCGGCTTTGCCATGGGAATTGGTGGAAAGGGGGCGCTTTCCGGTGATGCGCTGGTATTTCTGAAGCGTTGGAAAGACAGCCGTCAATTTGAGGGGTGTTTCGGGGCGCTCTCTGAAGAGTGTGCGGAGATCCTGCGCATGGAACAACAACTGGAAAAGCTGGATTTTCGTCAACTGATGGAACTCGATTATTTTCGGATGATTGACAAGAAAATTATCAGTGAACTGGTTAAGGCGCTTGTTACTCAGACTGTGTTCAGCCATGAGATAGCACAATGGATACGCCAGCGCCGTCAAGGTCACTGGTACAATGAGTTTCAGCACCATTACGAGACGGTGGAGTATGCCGCGCTTTTCATGCATGCAATCGAAGAGGCAAGGCTGGAGATGAGTTCTATGGCTGATGGTGTGCAACTCTACAGCCGCTTCTGGTTTCGGCTCGATCAATGCTATCGCAAATTCATTTACCATTTCAGCATGTCCGGGCAGGCTTCGCTGATGGCGGAACTGGTTGATAAAATTGAAAATCTTTACTCCAACAACTACCTCCTGAAATTGAACGACCGGTGGCAGGTTTTTGTGGATGAAGCTGATACATGGGAGGCCTCTCCTGTGCCGCCACAGAGAGGTGTTTTCGAACGTTATATTCATCCATTTCTTGTAAAGAACAATAAGGTCTGTGTCATTATTTCCGATGCATTGCGCTACGAAATCGGTGATGAATTACTTACCCTTATTCGGCAGGAAGACCGATTTGATGCGACTATAGAGCCTGCTCTTGCAATGCTACCGAGCTATACACAGCTTGGCATGGCTGCGCTGCTCCCGAACAGGGTACTCGCGTTTGCCGATAATGATACAGGAGCAGTCCTGGTCGACGGGATTAACTCTCAAGGCACGGCCAATCGCTCCAGGATTCTCAACCGGACAGCTTCCTGGAAGGGGGCTGCCGTAAAGGCTGAAGAGGTTATGGCGCTCAAAGGTGATGAGTGTCGCACATTGATCCGCGATCATGATGTGATGTATGTTTACCATAATCGCATTGATATAACCGGTGATAAGCGTGAATCGGAAGAGAGGGTGTTCGAGGCTGTTGAGGATACCTTGCAGGATCTTGTCAAGCTTGTCAAAAAGCTTACCGGAGCCAACGCCAATAACTTGCTGGTTACGGCTGATCATGGATTTATCTACCAGAATCGTGTGCTTGACGAGAGCGATTTTGCGGGAAATGAAGCTGATGGAGAGCAGATGCTCTTTCGTGACCGCCGATTTGTGCTTGGCAAAGGACTCAAAGAGAGTTCAAGCCTGCGGAAGTTTAGCTCCTTACAGCTTGGATTGTCTGGAGAGATGGAGGTGCTGATTCCGAAATCGATCAACCGTCTGCGCCTCAAAGGATCTGGCAGTCGTTTTGTGCACGGTGGCGCGTCATTGCAGGAAGTAGTGATTCCGATTGTCAGGATTAACAAAAAGCGCCAGAGTGACATCTCTGCCGTTGATGTGGATATTATTCGTGGAACCAGTTCTGTTATCACATCAGGCCAGTTGGCTGTTGTGCTTTATCAATCGCAGCCGGTTACCGAAAAAGTTCAGGCAAGGACTCTTCTTGCCGGCATGTATACCCTTGCCGGAGATCTGATTTCCGATTCCCATACCCTTGTTTTTGATGTCACCTCCGACAATGCTCGGGATCGTGAGCGGCAGGTTCGATTCGTACTGACCAGCAAAGCCGATGAGGTGAATGGTCAGGAGGTTATTTTGAGACTTGATGAAAAATACCAGGGCACCTCACACTTCAGCGAATACAAGTCAATCCGCTACTCTGTGCGGAGGTCATTTACCAGTGATTTTGATTTTTAAACAGCCGGTTGTTGTCCATGAATAATCTTGACCAAAAGATAAACACTCATTTTGCAGGGCTTGTTGTTCGAAAGGATCTTGTCAAGACCGTCAAAGGCAATGCCATTGTTCCAACTTATGTTCTTGAATATCTGCTGGGTCAATATTGCGCGACAAGTGATGAAGCTTCGATTCAAACCGGCATAGAGACGGTTAAGGAGATTCTCCGAAAACACTATGTGCACCGCAATGAAGCCGGGTTGGTTCGATCACATATCAAGGAGAAAGGCAGGTATAAGGTCATTGATAAGATAAGCGTTGCGCTGAATGACAAAACCGATGCCTATGAGGCTGAGTTTTCAAATCTCGGCATCAAAAAGGTTCTGGTAGATTCCGGTACCATCAAGACTCATCCAAAACTCCTGGTCGGGGGAGTATGGTGCATTGCTGATATCGAGTACGAATTCAAGGAAGAGAAGAACGCGATACCCTGGATCATGTCGGCACTGAAACCCATCCAGCTCTCTCATTTCGATTTCGAAGGGTATGGAGAAGCCCGCAGGCAATTCACGACTGACGAGTGGATTGATCTGCTCATCCAGAGCATAGGTTTTAATCCTGAACTTTTTGGCAAACGCAGCAAGCTGACGCAACTTATCAGGTTGATCCCTTATTGTGAAAGCAATTATAACCTTATTGAACTTGGCCCGAAAGGCACAGGAAAGTCCCATATCTATTCCGAATTCTCCCCTCATGGTATTCTTATTTCCGGTGGTGAGGTGACTGTGCCCAAACTTTTTGTGAGTAACTCTTCTGGTAAAATCGGACTGGTTGGGTATTGGGATGTCGTCGCTTTTGATGAGTTTGCAGGCAGGCAGAAGCGTGTCGACAAGTCACTGGTTGATATTATGAAGAACTACATGGCCAACAACTCCTTCTCCCGTGGTGTTGAAACCCTTGGCGCAGAAGCTTCCATGGTTTTTGTTGGCAACACCCAGCATACAGTCCCCTACATGCTCAAGCACTCCAACCTGTTTGATGAACTGCCAGAAAAATTTTATGACTCAGCATTTCTTGACCGTATCCATTTTTATGCCCCAGGCTGGGAAATAGATATTATTCGCGGTGAGATGTTCTCTGATGGGTATGGGTTTGTGGTCGATTACCTCGCCGAAATTCTTCGTTCAATGCGCAACCACGACTATTCAGATCGGTATAAGGAGCACTTTTCACTTTCCCCCGATATTTCAACGCGTGATAGAGACGGTATCAATAAGACCTTCTCTGGCCTTATGAAAATCCTTTTCCCTCAGGGAGGAGCATCAAGAGATGAAATTGAAGAAATGCTGATATTCGCAATCGAAGGCAGGAAAAGGGTAAAAGATCAGCTTATGCGTCTTGATACGACGTACCCGACAGTGCATTTTTCCTATACAGATGCCTCTGGTCAATCAAGAACGGTTAAAACCCTCGAAGAAGAGACCTATCCTCAGTATTACAAGAAAACAATCGTTGAACCAGAAGGATTGCTTCTCCAGGCTGAAAGCATTGAACTTGATTTTCCCAAGGAGTCAAGAGATCAAGCCCCTGTTGCTGCCCCGACAGTCAAAGAGCAGCATCAGATTTTTCAGGAAAATCAGCGTGGAGTTTCTTATGATTCCCTCTTTGGTCACTACCTGAGAGGAGCAAGCAGAATAGTTGTCACTGATCCATATATCCGGCTCTTCTATCAGGTACGTAATTTCATGGAGTTCCTTGAAACGGTTCTGAAATATAAACCCATTGAGGATGAGGTAGCCGTTCATTTAATCACCACAGAAGACGATTGCAAAGGTGAACAGCAGAAAGAAAACTTCGAAAAAATGAAAAACTCCTGCGACACAGCGGGAATAGCGTTTACCTGGGAGTTTGATGAAACCGGCACGATGCACACCCGCCACATTGAGACTGACAATGGCTGGAAAATCCTGCTCGATTGCGGACTCGATATTTTTCAGCACTATGAAATGAACGATACCTTCACCTTTAACAACCGTCTCCAGCAGTTCCGCCCATGCAAAGCCTTTGAAGTGACCTATTTTAAAGACAACAACACATGATGGCACTCAAGTTCAAAGCCCCAGCTTTCCCTCATGCCCTTATTCATTTAATAGCTGAAAATATCCTCAAGGGTCAGCTCTTTCACAGTTCCGTATTTCCTTAAAGTCTCCATGTCAAGATGTTCTGTTTTGCCAAGCACCAGCATGACATGTTTTTTATTGACAAAATGCTCTTTGTGGAATTTTTTAATATCGCTCAGGCTGATGGTCGCGGCATCACGATAAATATCCTTTCTGATATCATACGGGTGACCGAGTCTCACAGCCTCTTCATAATTGAAAAGAACCTCGGTTCTGGTCAGCCGTTCGGTGGATATTTTTTGCAGAATCCCGTTTTTCGCAGAAGCAAACAGCTCGGGCGACTCTGGCAGTTCATTCATCAGGGTGCTTATTCCATCAAGAGCTTCAGGCAACTTGTCGGCTTGCGTGCCGATATAACTCACAATATAGTTGTGCTCATTGATCTGTTTTGGCGTTTTGTAGACCGAAAATACGGAATAAGCCAAGGCTTTGGCCTCCCTCAACTCCTGGAAGACAACTGACGACATCCCTCCACCATAATATTCGTTGAAAAGGTTGACTAACGGTGCCCTGGAATAATCGTATACCTCATCTTTTGTCAACAGCAGAACCTCAGCCTGGGTCATATCGTAATCAACCACATAGACAAGATTATCATGCTGATCAAGGTCTTTGTAAGGGGTTGATGTCGGTACCGCTCTGAAGGATTCGGGATACTGTCGGACCGAGTGCAGTTCACCGAGGATCATACTGGAAGGGTCTGGTCCGTAATAAAGCACCCGATGGCGGTAGTGCAACAGATCTTGAATCTCTGCCAGCAGCTCTTGAGAGCTTATTTTTTCAAGTTCCTCATTGCTGAGAACATTGGTGAATGGTGAAACCGGACCATACTTGCCGTAATTGGCCATTGCTTCCAAAAGTATCTTCTTTTTGGAAAGTTTGTCATCGGCTCGCTCTTTTACTATTCCAGCTTTCAGTTTTTCAAGTGCAGCTTCATCAGGCCGGGTGTCAACAAGAAGATTTTCAAGCAGTCGAATCGCTGCAGGGAAGTTTTTTTCAAGTCCCGAAAGCTTCAGGTAGACGTATTGATCCGAGGTGAATGCCGAAAAGCTTGCGCCGATTTTATACAGTTCCTTGTTGAATTCTGCCGGGCTGAGGCTTGATGTCCCGAGATAGGAGAGATAGTCAAGTGCAAGCTCTATGTTTTTACTGACGTTCTTCCCGATATCAAAGACGTAATAAAGGGAAAAAAGCTCGTTTTCATGATTTTGCAGGTAGTGCAGCCTGATACTCGAATTAATATCAAAAAACTCGATATCCTTTGTATAGTCCAGAAAGGAGGGTTCAATGGTATTGGATTTCTGAGCCAGAATCTTTTCTGCAAAAGTCGACGAAGTATCCCTGTTCACCTTAAGAGGAGTGATCAGAGGTTTCTGGATTTTTGTTTCGCTTATCGGTGTTCCGTGTTCCTTGTAGACACTGACATAATTAGCATGGTAGTGAGCGCGGGCAAACGTCACAACATCCTCTTTGGTAATGCTCTCCAGACGTTTGAACTGGCTGACAAATGCTGGCCACTCCATCCCCCATACAAACGAATCAACGTATGACTCAACGCGACCCTTGCTTGTTTCGTAGAGTTTAAGCTGTTCGATTTTCAGGTCATTGATGGTTGCCTCCAGAAGCCAGTCGGGAAATTTGCCCTCTTTGAGAAGTTCGAGCTGGTCAAGAAGCAGCTCCTTCACCTGGTCAAGGCTCTGGCCTTCCCTTGGTTTCCCGCTCAGAATATGCGAGGAGTAATCTTTCATCATCACCAGCATTGAGCCGCCATCCAGGACTGTTTGCTGCTGGTTCAGGTTAAGATCAATAAGGCCGGCAGTCTGGTTATATAAAATCTTGTCAATAAGGGTAAGGTAATCGGCATCTGAACTGTTGATTCCATTGAATCGGAACCCTATGACAACCTCTTCGGATTCCGGTCCTTTCACCTTGATGACGGATGGTTCCGTGATGGGCTCTTCAACAGCGGGTGTAAAGAGAGGAATATCTTTGGCCTGCAGCACAGAAAACTTTTCGTCGATAAGTTGTATTGTGGTATCAGGGTCGAAATCACCGGCAATGCAGAGTGCCATGTTGTTCGGCACATAGTAGGTACGGTAGTAATTGAGAACATTTTTTATTGAAGGGTTTTTCAGGTGTTCCGCTTTTCCGATCGTGGTCTGTGTGCCATAGGTGTGTTTTTTAAAGAGCCCTGAAAAAAGACTTTCCCATATTTTTCTGCTGTCGCTGTCCATAGTCATGTTCTTCTCTTCATACACGGTCTCAAGTTCGGTATGAAACAGTCTCATGACTGGGTTGCGGAATCGCTCCGCTTCCATGGTAAGCCACTGGTTGAGTTTGTTGGCCGGAATATCGTTGAGATAGACGGTCTGTTCAACCCAGGTATAGGCATTGGTTCCGTGAGCACCGATCGAGTTCAGAATCTTGTCATATTCGTTGGGTACGGTATAGCTTGCGGCTAAATTGGAAAGAGTGTCGATATCCTTGTATATCGCAGCTCTTTTGTCAGGGTCGGTGGTTGAACGGTATTTCTCATAGAGTTCCGTAATTTTCTCAAGCTCGGAATGTTCCTTGGCATAGTCAAGGGAGCCGATTGAATCAGTCCCCTTGAAAAGCATGTGCTCCAGATAGTGGGCCAGGCCAGTTGTTTCAGCCGGGTCATTTTTACTGCCTGCACGAACGGCAATCGAGGTATATATTCTTGGTTCGTCCCGATGAGAACTCATGTAAACGGTCAGACCGTTGCTGAGTGTATAGATTCTTGTATTGAGAGAGTCTCCCGGAACGGTCGTGTATGGGTATGGCTTGACTTCGTTGGTCATGGGCTTACATGAAATAAAATGTAAAAAGAGTATCCCGATGACGAACATCGGGATGAGCTGTCTCTGAAACTGTGAAAACAATCACGTATAGAAGAATGATAATAATGGGATATAAAGCCCATAATTGCAACCCTCTTCAATAACCTTTTTGAAGAATATACATTCTGGAAGGTCGGAACATCCTGCTTTTTGGCGCTCAAGTTAACGAAGATTGTAGCTGTTAATGTTTGGAACCGATATTGTTTTTATGTTTAGTTATACTCTAACAATCCAGAGAGCGGACGTGGAAGAGCAGAAAGGCACGATGAAATAACAGTCAAGAGAGGAGAGTTGTTTATGAATCAGAGCGGGAATGGAATCTACAGCCTTGTGAGTCCTTACAGTCCGGCGGGCGACCAGCCGAAAGCCATTGAAGCGCTCTCCGAAGGAGTTCGTTCAGGAAATCCATACCAGACACTGCTTGGTGTCACTGGTTCCGGGAAAACGTTTACTATATCAAATGTCATAGCCCAGGTCAATAAACCTGTTCTGGTGATGAGCCATAACAAAACCCTTGCAGCACAGCTCTACGGAGAGTTCAAGCAGTTTTTCCCGGATAATGCCGTTGAGTATTTTATCAGCTACTACGATTTTTATCAGCCTGAAGCCTATTTACCCGCTCTTGATAAATATATCGCCAAAGATCTCCGTATCAACGATGAAATAGAACGGTTACGACTGAAGACCACCAGTGCTCTGCTCAGCGGTCGGAAGGATGTGATTGTCGTCAGTTCCGTCAGCTGTATCTATGGTCTTGGCTCACCTGAAGATTGGAAAGCACAGATAATTGAACTGCGTTCCGGAATGGACAAAGATCGTGACGCATTTCTGAAGGAGCTTATAGCCCTTCATTATATCCGCGATGATGTCCAGCCGACCTCAGGAAAGTTTCGGGTAAGAGGAGATATTATTGATCTGGTTCCAGCGCATGAGGAACTTGCGCTGAGAATCGAATTTTTCGGTAACACGATAGAAAGCCTCCAGACCTTTGAAATAAACAGCGGTGAAGTCCTTGGAGTCGAAGACTATGCATTTATCTATCCGGCACGGCAGTTCATCGCCGATGAGGCCAAGCTCAACGATGCCATGCTGGCCATTGAAAATGAGCTTGCAGGGCGGTTAAACGTTTATCGGTCAGAAAACCGCCTTCTTGAGGCACGCAGGATTGAGGAACGCACCCGCTATGATCTTGAAATGATAAAGGAGCTTGGCTACTGTTCCGGGATTGAAAACTATTCGCGCCACCTTTCAGGACGAAGGGAAGGTGAGCGGCCTTACTGTCTGCTTGATTACTTTCCCTCTGATTATCTTGTGGTCATTGATGAATCCCATGTAACCTTGCCTCAGATACGAGGCATGTTCGGGGGCGACCGTTCACGGAAAAACATTCTTGTTGAACATGGTTTCCGGCTCCCTTCAGCGCTCGACAATCGTCCGCTTCGTTTTGAAGAGTTCGAGGAGATGGCCCCGCAGGTTATCTGTGTCAGTGCGACTCCAAGCGACCACGAACTGATGCGTTCAGGCGGGGTGGTGGTTGAACAGCTGGTTCGTCCTACCGGTCTGCTCGATCCTCCGGTAGAGGTGCGTCCTGTAGCGGGACAAATCGATAATCTCCTTGCAGAAATCCGCATCCATACTGCAAAAGGCCACAAAGCGCTTGTCATGACTCTGACCAAAAGAATGGCTGAAGATCTGCACGACTTTTTTAGAAAGACAGGTATTCGCTCGCGCTATCTGCATTCGGAGATAAAAAGTCTTGAGCGCATACAGATTCTCAGAGAGCTGAGAGTCGGTGATATCGATGTGCTTGTAGGGGTTAACCTCCTTCGCGAAGGGCTTGACCTTCCTGAAGTATCCCTTGTGGCAATTCTTGATGCCGATAAGGAGGGCTTTTTGCGCAATACCCGTTCGCTTATGCAGATTGCCGGCAGAGCTGCCCGAAATATTGATGGATTTGTGGTGCTCTATGCCGATGTTTTGACACGTTCAATACGCGAAGTGCTCGATGAAACGGCAAGGCGTCGCGCCATTCAGCATCGATATAACGAAGAGCATGGCATTACACCACAGTCAATCATAAAATCGGTTGACCAGATTCTCGACACAACCAGTGTCGCTGATGCCGAGGAGCGCTATCGGAGAAAGCGTTTCGGCCTTGAACCCAAACCCGAAAGGCTTCTTGCCGCTCTTATCGAGACACTGACACCTCAGGAGACCTATGCCATGGCCGCAGAACTCCGGCTTGAAATGCAGGAAGCGGCCGTGCAGATGGAGTATGAAAAGGCTGCATATCTGCGCGACGAGATTTCAAAGCTTGAACAGGCGATAAAACATCTGCCGTCCGAATGAAAGATTTTCTCTTCGGTTTGTTTAGTTATCAAGAAATACGTTAGTTATAGAAGAAGCACAAGGAATGCTGCCCCATTATTTATTAACAGGTTGTTTTCGGGAGTTTATGAGCAATGTTAGCCCAGATAGAGAAGGATCATTACAATAAACTCAACGAGATACTTGCGCTTTCCCGTCGGAATCTTAAAAACTTTGATGAATCCCTCATCCAGCGTGCCTTTTTTATGTGTTATCGGGCACACGAAGGAGAAAAAAGAGCTTCCGGAGAACCGTTTTTCTTCCATCCAGTCGAAGTAGCCACCATTCTGCTCAATGAGCTTCCTCTTGATGGTGTATCTGTTGCTGCAGCACTTCTCCATGATGTTATTGAGGACAGCGGCTATACCTTTGAAGACATTGTCGCTGAACTTGGCGTTGAAGTCGCTGAAATTGTTGAAGGGCTTACCAAGATTTCCGGAATCACGATCAACAGGGAGACTACCCAGGCGGAAGGTTTTCGCAAGATGCTGCTCTCGATGGTTAAGGATATCCGGGTTATTCTCATAAAGTTCTGCGATCGGTTGCATAACATGAGAACGCTGCAATCCCTGCCCGAGCACCGTCGTCTGAAGATAGCGCTTGAAACACGGGATATCTACGCTCCTCTTGCACATCGGTTCGGTCTTGGAAAAATGAGGGTAGAGTTCGAAAACCTTGCACTCAAGTTTATTGATCCTGAAATGCACGACTTTCTGCAGAAGAAGGTCCGTATGAGCAGGGGAGAGCGGGTCAACTATCTCAGCAAGATGATTAACCCCATCAAGGCTGATCTTGAAAAACAAGGCTTCAAGGTGGAGGTGGAAGGGCGTGCCAAGCATCTTTTTTCGATCTACAACAAGATGCGCAGCAAAAACAAGAGTTTTGAGGATATTCACGATCTCTATGGCATCAGGGTCATTGTCGATACGGAGCGTATTGCCGACTGCTTTGCGGTCTATGGTTTTATAACACAGAAATATCCACCTATTCCGCAACATTTCAAGGACTATATCTCGATACCCAAACACAATGGATACCAGTCTCTTCATTCAGCCATTATAGGTCCGAAAGGTCACATGGTTGAACTGCAGATCCGCACCAAGCGTATGCATGAGTTTGCCGAACTTGGAGTTGCGGCTCACTGGCGGTACAAGGAAAAAATCTCAAGAGATGATGCCAGCATCGACTCGTTTCTTCGCTGGGCAAGAGAGTTGATCAAGGATGCCGATTCAGCTGCCGCTTTTATGGAGGGATTCAAGCTCAATCTCTACCATGATGAAATTTATGTATTTACTCCGAAAGGGGATATGAAAACCATGCCTGCCGGTGCAACCCCGATAGATTTCGCCTATGCCATCCATACAGAGATCGGCAACGGCTGTATCGGTGCAAAGGTTAACGGCAAGATTGTCCGGTTGAATGCACAGCTTAAATCCGGTGACAGGGTAGAAATCATTACCTCAAAAAGTCAGAAACCAAAATCTGACTGGCTTAAAATAGTGGTTACCCAGCGTGCCAAGCTCAAAATTCGATCCGCCATCAATGAGGAACGGCGAATTCAGATTGAGAAAGGACGAGGTATGTGGGAAAAAATGCTCACTGGCACAAAAAAGCTTTTTTCCGATAATGAGATCATTCGGCAGGTTAAACGGTATGGCATTAAAACCCCTGCAGATTTTTTCAGCGCCCTGGCCAGTCAGCAGATCAATGGTGAGGAGGTTATTGAGAAGGTTACAGGCGCCCGCAAGGAGGAGCCGGCGGCGAAAACCCCCATGGACGAAGCTCGTGAGGTAGAAGATTATCTTCAGAAAGCCCGTCAGGAGCAGGAGCAGGAAGGTGCATCGGGGAAAAAAGACGAGGTTGTTATCGCCGGTATGAGCAATATTGCCTACTCTTATGCCAAGTGTTGTCAACCGGTACCCGGTGATGACGTTATTGGATTTGTAACAACAGAAGGGGTTGTCAAGATTCACCGCAAGAACTGCGTCAACGTCAGTAATGAAAATCTGCTGAAAAGCGAGCGAGTAGTTTCGGTATCATGGAACCGTAAGGTTGAAACCGATTTTCTGGCAGGAATAAAGATTGTCGGTGAAGATCGTATCGGCATCATCAATCAGATCACCACAGTCATCTCTAAATTCGATACCAATATCCGCAGTATCTCCCTTCATGCCCGCGACGGAATGTTTGTTGGTACCCTCATGGTCTATGTTCGTAATGCCGACAAACTCACTACTCTTATGGACAAAGTGAAAAAAGTTCAGGGAGTTTTTACGGTTGAGCGTCTTATAAGCTGAAGGCTATAAGCTCATTATACAACCATAGGCCGGCAGAGTAAAAAATGGGTTTACACCTTGTTATGTAAGGAATCAGTATTTATATATCGGTTTTTATCAGCCAGCAGGTGGGGTATATGACTGAAACGTTTTGATTATTCTGTTTAAATGTTTTTTTACAGTCAGTTGTAGCATCGCTCAATTAATTTAGTAGAGAGTAGTTATGAAAAAAACAGCATTGTTCTCCTGGCATCAACAGGCTGGAGCAAAAATTATCGATTTTGGCGGCTATCTTATGCCTGTTCAGTATTCAGGCATTATAGCCGAGCATAAGGCTGTCAGAAATGCAGCAGGGCTGTTTGATGTTTCTCACATGGGAAACTTTTATGTTAAAGGCGCTCGCGCCAAAGATTTTCTGCAGTACCTTACAACGAACGACCTTGAAAAATTGGAAGAGGGTTATGCTCAGTACAACCTCATGCTCTATCCCCATGGTGGCATCGTTGATGATCTTATTATCTATCGCATTGATCGAGACACCTATTTTCTTATAGTCAATGCAAGCAATGCTCCAAAAGATTTCGCATGGATGCAGCAGCATATCGCAGCTTTTGAAGGAGTTGAACTTGAAGATCATACCGATCGGCTTTCATTGATAGCACTTCAGGGGCCCAATGCTCTGGATATTCTCAAAACCGTTTTTCCCTCTCTTGATCCTGAAATGCTTGGTTCATTTCAGTTCTGTAACGCTTCTTTTCAGGGCTCAGAACTGATCATAGCTCGAACCGGCTATACAGGCGAAAAAGGTGTGGAAATATGTTTACCGGACGATATCGCCTTGCCTTTATGGGAAGCCCTCATTGAAGCGGGCAAAGAGTATGGTATTAAGCCTGTCGGACTTGGTGCGCGAGACACCCTTCGTCTTGAGAAGGGGTACTCACTCTATGGGCATGAGATTGATGAGGACACAAATCCGCTTGAAGCCAGACTGTCATGGGTGGTAAAAATGAAAAAAGGACGCTTTATAGGTAAAGAAGCATGTGAGCAGGTTGAACTCAATTTGAAGCGAGGAGTGGCAGGCTTCAGTCTTGATGGCCGTGCTCTTCCCCGTCAAGGTTTCAAGGTATACAATACCGACCATCAGGAGATTGGGTGGGTGTGCAGCGGTACTCTTTCCCCGACACTTCAGGAACCTATAGGTACCTGCAATATCGTGCGCGAATATATCAAACCCGGAACTGCCATTCTGGTTGAGGTTCGCGGCACGTTCCATAGCGGTGTGATCAGGACTCTGCCTTTTGTTGCAACATCTTTCGGCTGACGCTAATAAGGTATCAAGGAGCGATTGCACAAGTGAAAATGAAAAAAGAGAATAAAGGATCAAAAGGCAAGACTCATGACAGAGAGTCGCTGAAGAGAGAGTTGTCAGGCATCGTATTCATGCTCGTTTCGTTTTTTTTGATCAGCTTTCTCTTGTGTTTTCATCCCGACGATGAAGCGATTTTTTCGACTCTTGCCTGGCACGATATTTTCAGCAAGGCAGCCAGAGATGCTGCCGAATCGGTTCATAATCCTTTCGGACCTTTAGGGGTTAAGCTTTCCTCCTTTTTTATAAGGACTTACGGATATCCGATTCTTCTTCCATTCACCGCCGTGTTTTTCTGGGGCTGGTCGCTTTTTCGAGCAAAAAGTCTCAAACCCGCCCTGAAATTTTTTCTTTACAGCGCGACGGTTTCAGTTGATGTCGCATCCATGTTTGGCCTCACTGCGGCCCCGTTCAGTGATACTATGGCCGGGACGATCGGAAGAATGCTTGCAGAAAAGCTGAAGGTTGTCGGTGAAGCCGGTGCATGGGTTCTTCTTGGGGTTCTTGCTGTGGTCTTGACCATTTATATGGGACGGGGCATGTTGTCCGATTTCAGGTGGATGGTGATGACGGTAAAGAATATGGTTATGAAGCCGCTTACCGTTATGAAGGCATGGCTCGAAGAGAGAGTTAAAAAAAAAGAGGAAAAACAGAAACTGAATGAGGAAAAAAAACGGCGGATTAAGGAACGTAAGGAAGAACATAAAGAGGTGAGGCCCAAAGAGCCTCCATTGGAATTTGCAAAGCCGCTTTTGCCGGAACCTGTTGTCCTTTTGATCTCCGAACCGAAACAGCAGCCGAAAGCGCCTGGTGAACCTGAAATGATCATTCATCATGCCATTCGAGAAAAAGAGGCTGATCTTGATGAGCGCCGACTGAAAGTCCAGACCAAGGACAAGGAGGATTACAGGTTCCCATCAATCGACATACTGGACAAAGTTCCCGATGATGATGACTGCATAGATGAGCAGCATCTGTCGGACAGCAAAAGGAAACTGCTTGAAAAACTCAAAATATTCAATATAGAGGTAGACAGGATTGCCACCACTGTCGGTCCACGAGTGACGCTGTTTGAATTTGAGCTTGCACCGGATGTCAAGGTCAGTCGAGTCAAATCTCTCGAAAATGACCTTGCCATGGCGCTGTCGGCAAGAGGAATCCGGATTATTGCTCCTATTCCAGGAAAGAACGCTGTCGGAGTTGAAATTCCTAATGCAAAGCCCAAAACGGTATGGCTGCGTTCAGTCCTGCAGGTTGAAAAATTCAAAAACAGCACCATGATGCTGCCGATCGTTCTCGGGAAAACGATAGCGAACGAAGTCTATATTGCAGATCTGGCTGCAATGCCGCACTTGCTTATTGCCGGTGCAACAGGAGCGGGAAAGTCGGTGTGTATCAATGTTATCATATCCAGTCTGCTCTATGCCTGCAGTCCTGACAAAGTCAAGTTTGTGCTGATTGATCCTAAACGGGTCGAGCTTTTTCAGTATCAGCACCTTAAAAACCATTTTCTGGTGCGTTTTCCCGGTATTGACGAGCAGATCATTACCGATCCCCAGAAAGCTGTCTATGCGCTGAAGTGCGTGGTAAAAGAGATGGAGACCCGTTATGAAGCCCTTGAAAAAGCCGAAGTCCGCAATATCAAGGATCACAACCGTCGTTTTCCTCATGAGGCCCTGCCCTACATCGTTGTGGTTATTGATGAACTTGCCGATCTCATGATTACCGCCAGGCGTGAAGTTGAAGAGCCTATCACCAGGATTGCCCAGCTTGCCAGAGCTGTCGGAATTCATCTGATTGTAGCGACCCAGCGCCCCTCGGTGAATGTCATCACTGGCATTATCAAAGCCAACTTTCCCGCACGAGTTGCTTTCCAGGTGGCAAGCGGTGTGGACTCACGCACCATTCTTGACGGTTACGGAGCTGAACAGCTTCTCGGCAGCGGTGATATGCTCTATCAGCCTTCCGACCAGCCGAAAGCGATGCGTCTTCAGGGTCCCTATGTCTCTTCCGGAGAGGTTGAAGAGATTACCTCCTTTATCGGCTCACAGCATGCTCTGAAAAATATGTATGTGCTGCCGGTTCCGGATCAGCAGAAAGGCAATGGGCTTCAATCATCGGGAAATCAGGACAGAGACGATCGTGACGAAATGTTTAATGATGCAGCCCGGCTCGTCGTGCTTCATCAGCAGGCCAGTGTTTCGATGTTGCAGAGACGTTTGCGTCTCGGATTCAGCCGTGCCGGAAGGGTTATGGATCAGCTCGAAATCAACGGAATTGTCAGTGAAGCTGACGGAAGCAGAGCAAGGGAAGTCCTCATCGACAATGAGGACTCCCTGGAGCTGTTATTGAACAATCTTGACTGAAGGAGGGCTTTAAACCGACTCGACGCGGACAATTTCCGGATTTGCTTTTTTAATAGCCTGTTCAACTCCTGCACGCAGCGTAAGAGTGCTCATCGGGCACGATCCGCATGCACCAAGCAGCTTGACATCAACAACAAAATCCTTTGAAATGCCCACAAGCTGACAGTCTCCCCCGTCAACCTGCAGATAAGGGCGTACAGTTTCAAGTGAGGCAATAACCCTGTCGTAAAGCGCATCGCTATTTGGAAGATAATCCTTGCTGCTCATGGTATAATTGGTTTTTCAATGATTGAAAATGATGTTTGCTTCGTTACCGATAGAGCTAATATTAAACCTCTTGTGCAAAAAAACAATATCAAAGTTATGAATGTTCTTCTGAGTATTCCGCATTTGTTATGGAAACCCTGCGGGCAACCTCCTTTGATGCACGAATGATCGCGTTCGATGTTGCAGAATCAGGATGGCCAAGAACATAAGGAGTTCCACTGTCACCTCCTTCACGCACAGCCCTGTCGATCGGAATTTCGCCGAGAAACGGAATACCCTGGGTTCTTGCAAATATTTCTCCGCCATGGTGCCCGAAAATAAAGTCTTTGGTTCCGTCCGGAAGTTCGTAATAGCTCATATTTTCCACCAGACCGAGAACAGGGACATTGAGTTTGCGGAACATGCTCACCGCTTTCGATACATCAGCGAGGGCAACATCTTGCGGTGTCGTAACGATAACCGCACCGCTTAACGGAATGGTCTGAGCAATGGTGATCTGAATATCACCCGTACCCGGCGGAAAGTCAAAAATCAGGTAATCGAGTTCTTTCCAATCCACCTCACTGATAAACTGTTTGATGGCACTCGAAGCCATGGGGCCACGCCAGATAAGCGCGGTTTCACTTTCGATCAGAAAACCGATCGACATGAGCTTCACGCCGTACTTCTCAAGAGGAACAATATTTTTGTCCGCCATTTCCGGTTTTGCATTCTGCATCCCGAACATGGTTGGAATGCTCGGGCCATAAAGGTCAGCATCAATCAGCCCAACTTTTGCCCCTGTTTTGGCAAGAGCGACGGCAAGGTTTACTGCAAAGGTAGATTTTCCCACACCACCCTTTCCTGAGGCTACAGCAATAATGTTTTTCACCTCTTTCAACGGACGCTCATGATTGCAGTGATGATGACCGCAGGATGAGGTTGTTTTTGCAGTCATGTTCACCTCAATAGCCGCGGCATCAGGCACACGGGTTCTGATGGCATCAATACAGGACTGTTTAATCTGCTCTTTCAAAGGGCAGGCAGGAGTAGTAAGGACCACACTGAACGATACATTGTTCTCGGTATCAACAACAATATCCTCTACCATGGCGAGGGTGACAAGATCTTTTTTGAGGTCAGGATCCTGAACGGTGCTCAGCGCTTCTATGATTTGCGCTTCAGTGACTGTCGACATACGATTTCATTAAGTTGATGTTGCTTTAAAAAAAGGCGCTTTCTTTCGATGACACTCTCTATTTCTGCAGAAAACGCATCGAAATGGGAACGCCGTCCAGACTGAAATGTTCGCGCAGCTTATTTTCAAGAAACTTTCTGAAATTATTCTGCACCAGCAGAGGGTCATTGCAGAAAAAAGCAAATACCGGCCATGCAGCATTGATCTGCGTCATGTACTTGATTTTCAGCTCCTTACCCGATTTTGTTGAAACATGTGTTTGTGACAGCGCTTCCTCAAGAAATTTGTTGAGCACGCTCGTCGTGATTTTACGCGAACGGTTGCGGCTGATCTCCTGGGCAGTATCAATTGCCCGATAGAGATTTTTTTTCGTCAGTGCTGAAATAAAGAGCACTGGTACGTATGAGAGGTTTCCCATGTTTAATCGCAGGTTCTCTTCATAAATTTTGCTTGTTTTAGAATCCTTTTCGATCAGGTCCCATTTGTTGATGAGCAGCAGTGCCCCTTTTTTCCGCTCAACCGCCATATTGATAATTCTCATATCCTGCTTTTCAATGCCCGGTTCTGCATCAAGCATCACAAGCGCAACTTCGCATCGTTCAATAGCTTTTTCTGTTCTCAGCGAACTGTAATACTCTATACCGGCATCAATTTTTGTTCGTTTTCGCAATCCGGCCGTATCAATCAACGTAAACTCCTGCTGCTTGCGGATAAAACGGCTGTCAATGGCATCTCGTGTCGTACCCGGGATATTCGATACAATCAGACGGTTTGAACCGAGCAGGGCATTCACAAAACTCGATTTCCCCACATTTGGCCTTCCGACCACAGCAAGCTTGATGGCAGGATCTTCTTCGCCAATACTTTTTTCAAGCGAAGGCAACGCATCAAGAATGTCATCAAGCATGTCGGCCACACCGGAGCCATCTTTGGCCGAAATGAAATAGGGCTTTGTGAATCCAGTGCTGATAAATGACTCAGCGTCAAGGGTAAGTTGCGGGGTTTCAACCTTGTTGACCGCAAAAAAAAGTTGTTTATGCTGGAATGTCCGTTGCAGCAGTCTTGCAAGTTCAAGGTCTTCATAGGAAAGTCCGGCACGGGCATCGGTCAGAAAAATAACAATATCAGCTTCACGGATGGCCATCAGCGTCTGCTCAAGCATAGCCATACTGATGACATCGGCATCGGCGTTGTAACCACCGGTGTCCATCAACAGGAACTGTTTACCCTGCCACTCGCCCTCTGAGATATGTCGATCTCTTGTGACACCCGGAGTGCTGTCCACTATGGCGCTTTTCTGGCGCAGGATTCTGTTGAATAAGGTGGATTTGCCGACGTTTGGCCGGCCAACCAAAGCAATTAAAGGCTTCATAAGAACAAAGACAGTCTTGGTAAAAAAAAGTAGATCCTAACCCTCCTGGAATTCCAGATTAGATATAAGGTATAATTTGTAGAATTAAGTGGAATAATTTACATTGATGAACTTTATTTTTCCGCAAAAGTCCAGTTAATTCTATAGTAAGAGCATGAGCAAGACGATAAGTTTCAAAACATATTCGGCAAAGCCAGCAGAAGTTGATCGCAAGTGGTATGTCATCGATGCCGATGGTCAGGTCTTGGGCAGAATGGCTTCAGAGATTGCAAAAGTTCTCAGAGGCAAACATAAACCGCAGTTTACTCCGCACATCGATACCGGTGATTTTATTGTGGTCACCAATGCCGAAAAAGTCGCCTTGAGCGGTAAAAAAGAAGAACAGAAAAGCTACTTTTCTCACTCTCATTATCCTGGTGGCGTTAAAATTGATCACGTCAAGGATCTTCTGAAGAAAAGACCTGAAAGGGTTATTGAAAATGCAGTATGGGGAATGTTGCCGCACAACAATCTCGGTCGTCAGCTGTTCAGAAAACTCAAGGTTTATTCAGGTTCAGAGCATCCTCATGCGTCGCAGTCTCCTGCTGAAATGAAAGTCAACTAAACAATAAAGAATTGGGAATGAAAGAGGTTATCGATACAGTAGGTCGCCGTAAAACCTCGGTGGCTCGAGCGATTGTGACTCCGGGAAAAGGCCGGATTATTATCAATAAGTTGCCGGTAGAAGAGTATTTCAAGGATGAATTCAAGCGTCAGCAGGCTCTCAGACCCCTTGCGATTACCGAAAAATCAGAACAGTTTGATATCAAAATCAATGTTCATGGTGGCGGTGTCAGTGGTCAGTCCGGCGCAGTCAGTCTTGCAATTGCCCGCGCATTAACTGAGTTTGACGAAGCTGCTCGCGCAATCCTGAAAACAGAGAAGCTTCTGACCAGAGATCCCCGTATGGTTGAGCGGAAAAAATTCGGACGCAAAAAAGCCCGTAAACGTTTCCAGTTCTCCAAGCGTTAATCCGTATTATCTCATTGCATTTGTATTTTCAGAACACAACTTCGCATATCATAGTCAATCTGATCTCTGTTCAGATGAAGCTTTCCGGAAGTGTCCGGCGCCCTGCGCCGGATACCGGTCAGTAACGACATGGTAGAGGAACAACTAAAACAACAGGAAGGCAATTATGTCCCATTTTCAGCTCGAAGAGATGCTCCGCGCAGGAGTCCACTTCGGTCACCTTGCACGCCGCTGGTGTCCGAAAATGAAGCCGTACATTTTCATGGAAAAGAACGGTGTTCACATTATTGATCTGCAGAAAACCGTCGTGCTTGCCGATGAAGCGCTTAAAGCACTTGAAGCAATTGCACAGACCGGCAGAGAAATCATGTTTGTCGGTACCAAAAAACAGGCGAAACACATTATTTCAGAAGAAGCAGAACGTGCAGGCATGCCTTACGTCTGCGAACGCTGGCTCGGAGGTATGCTTACCAATTTCCAGACCATCCGCCAGAGCATCAGGCGCATGAACTCTATCGACAGGATGGCGACCGATGGCACCTTTGACATGATCACCAAAAAAGAACGACTCATGCTTGCCCGCGAAAAGGAAAAGCTGATGAGGATTCTCGGTGGTATTGCCACAATGACAAGGCTCCCTGCCGCACTGTTCATCGTTGACATCAAGAAAGAACACATCGCTATCAAGGAAGCCCGTTCACTTGGTATTCCAATTATCGCAATGGTCGATACCAACTGTGATCCTGAACTGGTTGATTTTGTCATTCCTGCCAACGACGATGCTATCCGCTCTATCAAGCTTATGGTTACAGCTGTGGCCGATACAGTCATTAATGCACGGGCTCTGAAAGTCGAACAGGAAGTACTTGCCGACCTTGATGAAGCAGAAGAGGATGGCGGAAAAGAAGAAATCAGCGAATAATCGGCGTTTATAATCAATAAGAGTGAATTTTCAATGAGCCAGATTTCAGCAAAAGACGTTAAAAGTCTTCGTGATATAACAGGTGTAGGTATGATGGACTGCAAAAAAGCCCTTGATGAAACAGGTGGCGATATGCAGCAGGCTATAGACTATCTTCGCAAGAAAGGTGCAGCGCTCGCGGCAAAAAGAGCTGACAAAGAGGCCAGGGAAGGTATGGTCGGCATTAAGATAACTGCTGACCACAAAGCCGGTGTTATTCTTGAACTCAATTGTGAGACCGATTTTGTTGCTCGCGGTGATGTCTTCACAAGCTTTACCGGTGCTATTGGCGACCTTGCCCTTGCACATCGCGTCACCTCTCCCGAAGCACTGTTAAACCTTACACTCGGTGAGGCCTATGGTGGTGAAACCGTCGATAGTGCCATAAAAACAATGACAGGGAAGCTTGGGGAAAAGATAAACCTCAAACGCCTTGTGTTTTTTGATGCTCCCGACGGGCTTGTTGATGCGTATACTCATCCAGGCGCACAACTTGGTGCAATCATTCACATTGCTGCCGATCAACCCGAAGTTGTCAGAGAACTTGCCAAAGATCTCGCCATGCAGGTTGCTGCCGCATCACCGATAGTTGTTGATCGTTCAGCTGTTCCTGCGGATTATATTGCATCAGAATCGGAAATTTATAAGCAGCAGGCACTAAGTCAGGGCAAGAAAGAAGAATTTGTGGACAAGATTGTTCAGGGAAGACTCGAAAAGTATTACCAGGAAGTAGTGCTCTCCGAACAGTTCTTTATCAAGGACAACACTATAAAAGTATCTGAAGTGCTCAATGAGTTCCGAAAGAAGCATCAGGCGAAAGTTGATGTGATAGAATTTGTTCGCTATCAGTTAGGAGAGTAAAAAAAAAGCCTCGTTATTCGAGGCTTTTTTTTTAATTGGAATTCAGTCGTGATGGTTTTATTAATCCATTATTTCGGAGAAGAAGGATATGCTGCAGTATAAGCGCATCTTGCTGAAGTTAAGCGGTGAAGCACTTGCAGGACATGATGGCTACGGTATCAATATTGAAATGCTTGAACGTTATGCCGAAGAAATCAGAGAGGCACGTCAATTGGGTGCCGAAATTGCTTTGGTTATTGGAGGTGGCAATATATTCCGCGGTGTGTCAGAAGCTGCAGCCAAGATGGATCGGGTACAGGCCGACTATATGGGAATGCTTGCAACGGTTATCAACGCGATAGCTTTTCAGGATGTTCTTGAACGTAAAGGGGTCTATACCCGCCTTCAGACAGCGATTAAAATGGAGCAGATGGCCGAACCCTTTATCAGACGGAGAGCCATTCGTCACCTTGAAAAGGGGAGAGTTGTTATTTTCGGTGCCGGCACAGGAAATCCCTATTTCACCACCGATACAGCCGCCGCACTGAGGGCTATAGAGATCGAGGCCGATGTTATTGTTAAAGGCACCCGAGTTGATGGAGTCTACGATTCCGATCCTGAAAAAAATCCCGATGCGCTCTTTTACTCCAAAATATCCTATCTCGATGTTCTCCGAAAAAATCTCAGGGTTATGGATATGACTGCCATCACCCTCTGCCGTGAAAATGCATTGCCCATTGTGGTCATGAATATGAACGAAAAAGGGAACTTTACCAGATTGCTTCAGGGAGAGAAGGTAGGTTCGCTTGTGCAGGGTGATACACCCTAATCAAAATCATCAAAATCTGTACCGGGCTTAAAAAATTTCCTGACGACGATTTGAATATCCCTCCATTCAAATCCCCGGTTATAGAGAAAAACTTCAAGTTTTTTTTGCCTACAGGCCTCAGTTGCACCACGCAGTGAACCATATTTCTTCTCCGCTGCCCGATAACAAAGTTCAGCGCTGTCGTACTCTTTAAGCAGCTCCCCGATAAGAGATTCCGAAACCCCTTTTTTTCTCAGCTCCGCCCCCACTTTACGCTTCCCCGACGGTTTCCGCCTCGAACGGCTCTGGAGCAATGCCGCGCCGAACATTCGGTCATCCAGCACCCCCTGCAAAGTCAGTTTCTCAAGCACCGGCCCGATACTCTCAACACTATACCCTTTTTTCAAAAGCTTCACCTCAAGCTCCTTACAGCTGTGCCCACGCAACCCCAGCAGCTTAAGCGCAAACCCCATAGCGCTCATCGAACTATTATTCCCCATAAAACCCTACCCTTTTTTCATTCAAACCATTACCCCTCAAACGCTCTTTATCAGTCCTATAGGTCATAGAGGCCCTATTCAAGCAAAGCCAAGCCAAACCGCAAGAGCCCGATTAACCGACAACATCGTTGCATCATCAAGTCGACCAAAAGCGTCCCTCACTTTTTCACAGGGAACGGTTTGAATCTTATCAACCATCACCTGCGATGTTTTTTTTAGATTATTTCCTTCAGTAGGCTCAATTTCAATCCGAAATAACGGAGTGTGTCGAAGGTCGCTTGTTACGGGCAGGATTGATACCGAAGGGTGTTCAGAAAAAAAATCAGACTGGATAACAAGAGCAGGACGGGGGTTACCGTAATCACCTTGAAGCGCAATGGTAACAAGATCGCCTCTTTTCATGCTGTCCAGCCCTCGCGATCTGCTGTTTCATCCAAAAACCGCAAAACATCTTTTTCATGCTGGTCATTGTTGATCAGTGCAGATTGCCGCTTGCACTCCTCCGCAAATCCCTCGCGTCGTGTATCCGGAACCCAGATTTGCACCGGTCGCATTCCTGCCTTTCGTAAACCCGCCCTGTGTTTTTGTACCCGTTCAACAACACCAGTCATGTTCTCCCTCTCCATTCGTTTATATTCATCCACCTCTGTTACGTGCAAAATATTTCAAAAAACCGTTACATGCAACAAAAGGGCGCCTCTATTTATTCAAATGGGATGCAGTAAAACATTTGATTGTTTGTAGGTTGGGGTGATTCCTGAACCCCAACAAAACTATAGTTGTTCTGAGAGAACTTATATACGCGGTTTTATGTTAATAAAAATTAGCTGCTCTTGAACCAAGTTCCTCATTGATCTTCGAAGAAAAAAATATAATAACGGGAGTTTTGTATGCCAGCAACACCATTATCATCCGAAGCCAAACAGGTTATTTATCGCGCTATGAGTGACAGTCATTTTCGGGAAGCTTTGGTTAAAAATACTGTTGCGGTATTGCATTCTGAAGCTTTAGGTTTAAGTGAGGCAGATATTACCGCACTCAAAAAACTGAAGCCTCAGGGATGGGGCAAGTTGAGTACGAATGAACTTAAAAGTAAACTTGGAAAACCAACTCACAAGGACTCCGTAATAGGAAAATGAAAGGTTGCAAAGAGTTGCTATAATGTCAATCAAAAGGCAGGGCAATGCCACTCTCAAATTCCTTGATGCCTAACGCCGCCGTTGAGCGATTGTAGCCGAATCCATATTCAGCAACAAGGGGTATAGTTCAATAACGTTATAGTACCACATCTTGCATACTGCATGAGAGTCAAGCTTTTCAGAAAATACAGCTCCCTCATTCGGGGCTTTTTTGTTATATAATACTCATACAGGCACTATGTGTTAAAAGCTTATGACGTTACCGACAGGATTGACAAAACAACAATACGGAAACAGGAACTGATGGCTGCAGTCATACTTAAACTTGAGGGTATCCGCAAGGAGCTTGAACTTTCCAGGGATATTCGTCAGACCATCATTCCCAACCTTTCCGTAGAAATCATGGCAGGGGAGTTTGTCGCTATCACCGGGCCTTCCGGTTCAGGTAAATCCACATTGCTCTATATTATGGGAGGGCTTGACAAGCCAACAGCAGGGAAAGTATGGCTTGATGGGGAAGCGATTAACGAAAAGAGTGAAAAGCAAATGAACCAGATCCGGAATGAAAAGATAGGCTTTATCTATCAGTTTCATTTTTTACTGCCGGAGTTTAACGCTGTCGACAATGTCAGTATGCCGATGATGATCAATGGCAGGCGCAGCAGAAAGGAGATCAGGGATAGAGCGAAGATGCTGCTCGATCTGGTCGAGATGCAGAACAAATATACCAACAAGCCAAGCCAGCTTTCCGGAGGTCAGCAGCAGCGTGTGGCCATTGCCCGCGCACTTGCAAACGAGCCCAAAGTCGTTCTTGGCGATGAGCCGACCGGCAACCTCGATTCACGCTCAGCGAACAATGTCTATAATCTGTTTGACCGGCTCAACAGGGAGTTGCATCAGACCGTTATTGTTGTTACTCACGATGAGGAGTTTGCAAACCGTGCAGGTCGGAGGATCAATCTTGTAGACGGAATGATCGAAAGCGACGTGCAGTTGCGGCCGATGGCAGCATATACCACTGAAACACAGATGCGTGATCGGCATTAATATCCATTACCATAGTTGACTATGTCCTCGTTACTTACACAGATCCAGCTGACTCACCCTTATCTTTACAAAGCATTTTCAGCCCTTGCTGATGGAGAGCAGCATCTTCACCATATCAAAGAAGTGGATCGATACTGGGAACTGTTGAAGCATCCTGTTCAGCAAGTGATTATCCCCGGAATGAACCTTCCCAAAGATGCTGTTATCAGCGGCGAGTATGATTTGATCTATGCCGGCGGCACGCTCAGTCTGCTCCATGCAGCGGTGATGACGAAACAGTATGGTCGGAAGGTTATGGTTTTTGATCGTCAGACACCGGCTAAATCTACTCGAGACTGGAATATTTCAAGAAACGAGCTTCTGAACCTCTCGGCTATCGGATTGTTTACGGAGAGCGAGATTGATTCGGTTATTGTCCGTCGCTACAAGACCGGCTGGGTTGAGTTTTACAAGCCGGATGGCAGTCAGAAGAGACTCTTTATGGAGAATGTGCTCGATTGCGCAGTGAATGCCGACAAACTGCTTGGCCTGGCGAAAGATAAGGTGATGATGGTTCCAGGGAACACTCTTCTTGCAGAGATATCTTTTACCTGCTGTTACCAGTTTGACGACTATATAGTTGTCAAGGTTGTGGATCGCAAAGGCAAGGAATATTACTACAAGGCTAAAGTGCTTGTTGATGTCATGGGGATACTCTCACCCATTGCTATGCAGCTTAACGAAGGAGTTCCTCAGACTCACGTTTGCCCGACGGTTGGTACCATAGCCAGCGGTTTTGAAGATGTCGATTTCGATACCGGTGAAATTCTTGCCAGCATAGGCCCTGCCGATACTGTTCCGGGAAAGGGGCGGCAGCTGATCTGGGAAGGATTTCCCGCCGAAGACTCCCAGTATATCACCTATCTGTTTTTTTATGATGAGGCGGACTCCCCGAACGACAAGTCTCTGCTCTCGCTTTTTGATACCTATTTCAGAAAGCTTCCCGACTATAAAAAAATCGGCAGCGAGTTTGTTGTTCATCGCCCTGTTTACGGTATTATTCCAGCGTATTTTCACAACGGGTTCAATCGTACACGCGAGATTGCCGACGATCGCATTATTCTTTTTGGTGATGCGGCTTCACTTGCTTCTCCACTTACTTTCTGCGGGTTTGGTTCCATGGTTCGCAACCTTCCGCATTTAACGGCCGATCTTGATCATGCAATAGCCGAAAATAACCTTTCCAAAAAGCATCTGGATAAAATCAGTGCCTACGAACCCAATGTGGCATCGATGGCTAATTTGATGAAGTATATGTGCTTTAACTCCGCCACTGATGAACCGAACTTTGTCAACGATCTGATGAATGAGGTCATGATTGTCCTCGATGAACTTCCCGAACGTTACCGTCAGGCGATGTTTCGTGACGAGATGAAGATTGAGGATTTAATGCAGGTCATGTTACGGCTTGGCTTGCGTTATCCGAAAGTGCTAACGGTGACATGGGAGAAGCTCGGCGTTCAGGGCTCTATAGGATTTTTCAAAAATATTGTCGGTTGGGCATTTTCACCAGTCAGATAATTTTTTTCTTGATCAATGACCGATAGCATCAGTGCCCGGGAAACGATAGCGCACCTTCGCAAAGAGATCGAGCGCCATAACAGCCTCTATTATATCGAAGCCAAGCCTGAGCTCTCCGATTACGACTTTGACAAGCTTCTTGAAAAGCTTATATCCCTTGAACGGCAGTTTCCGGATCTTGTTACGCCCGACAGCCCCTCGCAGCGTGTAGGAGGAACCATTACCAGAGTATTTCCATCAGTGCAGCATCGACAGCCAATGCTCAGCCTTTCGAATACCTACTCTCTTGGCGACCTTGAGGAGTTTTACAGTCGGGTTGCAAAACTTCTTGTTCTTGAAGGTGTCCATGAGCAGGATATGGTTGCTGAACTGAAATTCGACGGTGTCGCCATAAGCCTTCTTTACCGCAACGGTCTACTGGTTCGTGGAGCCACAAGAGGCGACGGCCTTCAGGGTGACGATATTACAGCAAATATTAAAACAATTCCAACCATACCCCTGCGTTTGCCTGATTTCGGGAGCCTTTTCCCTCAGAGTGAAGAGAGCGAGATTGAGGTGCGTGGCGAAGTTTTTATGCGCAAGGAAGATTTTGAACAACTCAATGACAGCCGTCCGGAGGAAGACCGATTTGCCAATCCCCGCAATGCAACGGCAGGATCGCTCAAACTGCAGGATTCCGCTGAGGTATCCCGCCGCAACATGAGTTTTGTCGCCTACTACCTCAAAGGTTATGATGGGGAAGATACCTCCCAATTCATGAGACTCAGGCAGCTTGAGAAGCTCGGCTTCTTTACCGGTGCCCACTACCGGCTGTGTCACGAACTGCAGGATATCAGCAAGTTTATTAAAGATTGGGATGAAAAGCGCTGGAAGCTTCCCTACGAAACCGATGGCGTGGTACTGAAGCTCAACGATGTGCGCCTGTGGGAAAAACTTGGTGCCACGGCCAAAAGTCCTCGATGGGCCATAGCCTACAAATATGCTGCGCAGCAGGCTAAAACAGTGCTGCATGACGTTGTGTTTCAAGTCGGTCGGCTCGGCACCATCACTCCGGTTGCAGAGCTTGAACCAGTGCTGCTTGCCGGCTCAACGGTCTCACGCTCTACCCTCCATAACTTTGATGAGATCGAGCGCCTTGGCATCATGCTGCACGACCGGGTGATTATTGAGAAGTCCGGAGAAGTGATTCCGAAGGTGATCAGTGTCGTCCTTCATGAGCGCCCCCCAGATACTGAAGCGATAAGGGTTCCATCACGTTGTCCCGAGTGCGGTACACCTCTTGCAAAGCCAGAGAGTGAGGTCAGTTACTACTGTCCCAATGAGGAAGAGTGCCCTGCCCAGATCAGGGGAAGAATCCTGCACTTCGCCTCGCGGGATGCCATGGACATCAAGACACTTGGAAAAGCACTGGTCGATCAGTTTGTCGAACTCAAGATGGTGAAGGATGTTGGCGACCTTTATCTCTTGCAGGAAGCGCAGCTCGAAAGACTTGAACGGATGGGGCGGAAATCGGCGCAAAATCTGCTGAGTGCTCTTGAAGAGAGTCGAAAAAAAAGTTATGAACGCTTGCTCTACGCTCTTGGTATCCGTCATGTAGGTCGTGCAACGGCCCGCGAACTGGCGTGTGCTTATCCATCCCTTTCAGAACTCAGGCAGGCAAGTAAGGAGGAGCTTTCAACGGTCCCCGATATCGGGCCGGTGGTTGCCCGAAGTATCAGCGACTTTTTTTCAAAATCTTCAGCGCAGGAGTTTATTGAAAAGCTCGAAACAGCTGGTTTGCCATTAAGGGTCACAGAGCAGAAAGAGCAGGTCAATCGCAATTTTGAGGGACTCACTGTTCTCTTTACCGGGGGTCTTGATCGCTATGATCGTTCTCAAGCCTCTGAGCTGGTTCTTGAGCGGGGAGGCAGGGTAGTCGGTTCAGTCAGTAAAAAAACCGGACTGGTAGTCGCTGGACATGATCCAGGCAGCAAACTTGACAAAGCCTTGAAGCTTGGTGTCAGGGTAGTATCAGAAGATGAGTTTGAAGCGATGCTTTAAGAGAGAAAGAGAGCGGAAACTATTATTTCAAAAGGAAACTCATGGATCTTCATTACAGAGTGGCAATATTCGGATCAGCAAGAATTCAGAAAGGAGACAAAGATTATAAGGATGTTTTTGAAATAGCAAGAGGCTTGGCAGAATCGGGTTTTGATATCGTGACAGGTGGTGGTCCTGGAACCAAACGACTACCTTGATATCAAGCAGGAGTTCAGCCTTTTCAGCAACCGGCTTGATTGCCGTAATTTCAAGAAATACCGTGCTGAAATGGAGGATTCAATCAATCGCATCAGTAACCATTAGATTCCCTCTTATACGTGAAAGACAACAAACAGCTTCTGATGACGATTGCTTTCCGTCTCTTATTGGTCGTTACACTGGCCTTTATAAGCTGGCAGGCTACAATTCGGAACGGGATACAGCTTCCTGTTGCCAACAGCGATAAACTTCTGCATTTTCTGGCCTTTTATACCCTTGCGTTTCTGTTGGATTTCTCTTTTCCAAAAATCCGCTTCGGAGTGCTTCAGATTATTGTGCTGATTGGATACGGAATTCTGATAGAGTACGTCCAATCCTTTCTGCCCAACCGCTCTGCAGATATCGCTGACTTGCTTACTGATGTTGTTGGAATTGCCGTTTATGCGGTTACCATCCCACTGTTGCTACCTCTTTTTTTTTATCAGCAAGACCGCCGGATGTAATTGTCCCGGCGGAATGCTCAGGTGAAAATGAGACCCAGATCTATTTGCTGGCAAGGTAAAGAATCGAGGTTTCAAAAGTCATTGGAAAAAACTCAACACTCTTGAATCCGTTTTTTTTCAGAATGGCCGTGAAAGCCTCAGTCTGCGGAAAATGTTCCACAGAGTGGGGGAGGTAGTCGTATGCAAAACTTGATTTACTGAACAATCCAGCGATTTTGGGCAGCACCTTTTTAAAATAGATCAGATAAAGTTTTTTCATCACAACATTGCGCGGTATCATCGGTTCAATAATGAGGGCATGTCCGCCTGGCTTAAGGACGCGGTGAAACTCCTGCATTCCCTTTCCAAGCTCTTCAAAATTTCTCACGCCGAACCCTGCACTCACAACATCGAAACTTGCACTCTTAAAAGGCAGTTTTTCAGCATATCCTTCGATAAAAGTGATATGAGGATACTTCTTTCTTGCAAGAGCAAGCATCTCAGGAGAAAGATCAAGAGCAGTAACCTTTGCCCCCGAAATTTTTGACATCGATGACGCCAGATCACCGGTACCGGTAGCGACATCAAGAATCCTTGGCGCAGGATTCTTTTCAAGGAGTTTTTTTGCTTTGCCCGTGGCCTTTGCACGCCAGTAATTATCAATTCCAAGACTCAGCAGATGATTTAAAAAATCGTATGTAGGCGCGACCTCGTCAAACATTCGCTGAATAGAGGCTCTGGATTTGGTCTGGTTAAGGGATTTGGCACTCTCTTTTGATTGACTTGCCGCTATGTCAGCTTTTTTTGCCATATACCTCTTCCGGATTAAACATCAGAGTATCACAGATTTCCATTGTTGTATCATCTTTGGCTCTGCGATAAAAACAAGAGTGATAACCCACATGGCATGCACCGCCGATCTGGGAAACTTTTAACAGCAGGGTGTCGCCGTCGCAGTCAATCAGAATTTCATGAACCGACTGCATGTTGCCGGAAGATTCCCCTTTCAGCCAGAGTTCTTTTCGGCTACGACTCCAGTAGCAGGCTTTCTTTTTGTCCAGGGTCATTTGAAGGCTCTCTCGATTCATCCATGCCATCATCAGTACTTTTCCCGTTTCATGGTCCTGAACAATTGCCGGCACAAGCCCTTTGTCATCGAACTTTACGGTTTCAAGAAAGCTTTTCTGTAAACTTTGATTATCGCCCATTGAAGAAGTAGATTAAGTATTTTTTATGCAATACCCTCTGTATCGAGTATCAGGAAAAGAAAATGAAATTAAAGATTGATAAAATTATGGAAAAACCAAGGTCAGAAAGGATAAAAAGTTCAAAACATGTAACTTCCCAAAGTTGAATTTATAATTAACAGTACCAATGAACTCTCTACAGAAATTTCTTCCAAAATATTCCATTGCCCTTGCAGTTGTTTTTATTGCAACGCTCTTTTTTCTTATCACCAAAGGCAATACTGTCGATATTGAAGCCGGAGAGGTAACCTATGCGGAACTTGTCCAGGCCATCTATGGTACAGGGTTTGTCGAGGCAGATGCTGTTGCCAATCTCAGTGCTGAATATTCAGGAACAGTCAGTTATGTCGGGGCACTCGAAGGCCAGCATGTTTCAGCCGGTCAGAAAATTCTCGAATTCAACAGTCCGCTTCCCAGTCTCACCGTTCGTCAGGCACGGGCGGCCTTTGCCGAACAGCAGGCATTGATGAAGGATAACTCTCTTCAAAGTATCAGGAAGCACAATCTCTTCCGGGAAGGGGCAATATCCCGCCAAGAGGTCGATGATGCCGAAAAAAACCGCATTCAGGCAGAAGAGTTACTCCAGCAGAAAGCTTTTCTCGTAAAAATGCGTGAAGATGATCTCAAAAAACTGACAGTACGCTCTCCCTTTTCCGGTATGCTGACCTTGCAGAACGTTAAGAAGGGTGATTATGTCAACGCCGGTACTCTGGTTGCAAGAGTTGTGGATACATCGAGTTATCTGGTCAGTGTAGAAGTCGACGAACTGGATATTCCGAAGATCCGCAACGGTCAGGCGGCAACAGTAGCGTTTGATGCCTATCCAGAGAAGCGCCTCTCTGCAGTTGTCTCCCGTATTGTGCCCCAGACAGACAGGACAACAAAGACCTCAAAAATTTATCTCACTTTTGTAAAACCAGTAGGCAATATCCAGGCAGGAATGACGGCTACCGCAAACATTATCTACAATACCAGGCAGCGCGCTCTTCTTGTCGGAAAAAGTTCTGTATTTGAGGAAAACCATAAGAGCTACGTTTGGAAAATTGACAATGGGCAGCTGAAAAAACAGCTTATTCGGCAGGGTGCCAGCGATATGACCTTTATTGAAGTTCTGCAGGGACTGAAGAAAGGGGATAAAATAGTTCTTGCACCGGATAAGAGTTTACGAGAAGGTCTGGATGTTAAAATCATCGCAGCTCGAAAATCATGACATGAAAATAGCTGTAATTCTGGCGGCGCATGGAGAGGCTGAAACGACCCGCTTCATGGAAAACTACAGGGTCACCAGTCAGACGCTGGCCCATGCCTCGCAGGTTATGCCTATCCCTCGCACGTTGCAAAAGACGATAGCCGTTACCTCATCGATCAAAAAACTCATTCGTTCACGCACCAATCCGGAGTGCTCGCCGCATAACCAGATCACGCGCGACCAGGTAGAAGCTTTGCAGCACTCTCTTGACGCTTCACCATCAGCAGAGTTATTTGACTTCAAGGTGCATGCAGCATTTTCAGCCGCACCGCCCTATGTTGAACAAGTTATTGAACGGACACGATTATGCGATGGGCAGGTGATTGTTTCCATGTCACCTATTGACAACACCCTTTCCTGTGGTCAGCTCTGCTCCTGTCTGGCAGCCTCTCGCAGTCCGGATGAACTTGGAAAAGTAAAAGTGCTCAGCAGGTTTTGGAGCGATGAGAGGCTCTACTCCATCTATGGTGATTATTTATTTAACAATACTTACCAGCATTATCGAGCGCAGTCGGCTGAAAAAGACCAGAGTAAGCTGCTGCTGCTTCTTTTTCACGGAACGCTGGTTAAAGATGCAAAGGGTGATCCTCCTCTCTTCCGTACCGGTCGAGAAGAAACCATAAAGTTTTCAGAACGGCTTCAGGAAATTCTGCAGGGTGATCCGAGAAACCCTTACGGCAGAATCATGACCGTTTATCTCAACCACAATGTCGGCGGAGAGTGGACCAGACCTTCATTTGAAGAAATCACTGCTATGCTTGCAACAGAGAGTTCGCTGACCGTAGATCTTTTCGGCGGCGGCTATTTTGCCGATGGTAATGAAACCATTCATCGGGCAGAAGCGCTTCTTCACTCTTCATCAGTCAGGGCGGCCCGATCTATTCCCTGTCTCAATTGTACCCCCGCTTTTACGGACTATCTCGCAACAAGAGTTACCGATGCCGCAAGGCAGATCATGATTTGGCGATGAATAACAAAATCATGCGTTATAAAATTGAATGGTTAATGCCCTCTTTGTGTTTACTTTTCAAGTAAGGTTGTGAGATTCACCGCTAATAATAAGAGGGTCTGAGAGTATGAGCCGCGCAGCTGTTTTTATAGATGGTGCAAATCTGTTTTATACGCAGCGTCATCTTGGCTGGCAGATAGATTTTTCCCGTCTGATGGCATTGTTTATGTCCGCCTATGCCTCAGTCCAGGCAAAATATTATGTCCCGGCATCCGAACCAGTTTCTGAGGAAAATGCAGCATTTACCAGAGTATTGACGGCACACGGTTATCGGATCACATCAAAACCCGTAAAAAAGATTGTCAATAAGGAGACCGGCGTGATTGTCATGAAAGGCAATCTTGATGTCGAACTTGTTGTTGATGCCTTGATTGATGTTGATCAGTACGATACGTTTATACTGTTCAGTGGAGACAGTGATTTTCTTCCTTTGATCAGAGCTTTAAAAGCAAAAGGAAAGGAGGTTATCGTATATTCCACACAGGGTTTGAGCGCAAGGGAGTTGCTTGCTGAACCGGGCATAGTTTATGGAGACATCTCAGTTCTGAAAGAACGTATCGAGCAGGTCAGGCTGGGTGATCCACCGCGTATTGAGGGTGTTCTTGGCAGTGAGCAGGAGTATTCAGTTCGTCTTCCCGATATCGGCGAACTGTTCACCGGAACAGTGCTTAAAGTCCAGCCTTACGGTATATTTTTAAGTAATCCCTTTCATGTGAAGTGTCTTCTGCCCCTGAGTTTTCTTGGGATCAGCAAATACATCAAAGACTTGACGGCGATTGTACGAATGAGCGATGTTTTCGAAGTCTCGGTTTTTAATGTCAATAACGCTCGGGAAATTGCAGAAATAACGGTGAAACTTGTTGATAAAAGAATGGCTGAAGAACTGACTTCGAGGATAGAAGGATAGCTGGTTTGTGTTTCAACAAAATGGAGAAAAATTCGTGAATATATTCAATGATGCCGTAGACGCCCTGACTAATCATTTCTCAAGTTTATGGCCTCAGCCAGACGAAAAGCCGCAGTCGGTGAACGGAAAGCTGAGAGCATGTCCTGGAACGCCGAACTGTGTGAACAGCGAAAGCACCAATCCTATGCGCAATATCGCCCCGTTAGCCTTCAGCGACTCCTCTGAGCAGGCCTGGGCAGCTTTGAAGCTTGTCGTCAGAGAGCAGGGAGGAACAGTGCATGATGAAAGCAACGACTACCTTTGGTCGACCTTTACCGTTCCTCTCTTTGGCTTTATCGATGACGTTGAGTTCCGCTTGAGCACAATAGAAGGAGTTATCCACGTCCGATCGGCTTCAAGGCTCGGTATTTCGGACCTTGGAGTCAATCGTGGGCGTGTTGAGCAGCTGCGGACAGCATTTCAGAAAGCACTTCATCCTCATTGAATAACGGTACCCATCAGCTTTTCGTGAATAGCTTTGGCAGCAGTACGCCCTGCGCCCATGGCAAGAATAACGGTTGCTCCACCGGTTACAATATCACCGCCGGCATAGACATCCTCTTTTGAGGTAGCCATGGTGTTGATATCTACCACAATGGTATCACGCTTGCTGACCTCGATATCCGGTGTAGTCTGTTTAATCAGCGGGTTCGAACCGTTACCGATAGAGATAACTGCCATATCGATCGGAAGTATGAACTCGGAGTCTTTTATCGGCACCGGACGGCGGCGTCCGGACTCATCTGGTTCGCCAAGTTCCATCCTGAGGCATTTGGCACCGGTAAGCCACTGCTGGTCATTGCCGATAAATTCCAAAGGATTCATAAGCATGAGGAATTCAATTCCCTCTTCCTTGGCGTGATGAACTTCCTCAAGACGTGCAGGCATTTCAGCTTCTGAACGACGGTAAACAATAGAGGCATGTTCGGCACCCAGTCTTTTGGCCGTCCGAACAGCATCCATGGCAGTATTCCCCCCACCAAACACGGCAACATTTTTCCCCTTGCAGTTAAACACGGGAGTGTCATTGTCAGGGAATTGATACGATTTCATCAAGTTGACCCTGGTTAAAAACTCATTCGCCGAATAAACGCCGAGAAGGTTTTCACCAGGAATACCCAAAAACCATGGCAGACCGGCACCGACTCCAATAAAGACAGCGTCAAATCCCTCCTCTTTCAGAAGCTCGTCTACGGTAACCGAACGTCCGGCTACAGCGTTGGGTATAAAGTTGACACCAAGTTTTTTTAACCCGTCAATTTCTGACTTGACAATATCCTTTGGAAGCCTGAATTCAGGAATGCCATAAACCAGAACTCCCCCAAGTTCGTGCAATGCCTCAAAAACTGTAACCGAATGCCCCAATTGAATAAGATCATTGGCACAGCTGAGTCCGGCCGGTCCGCTGCCGATAACCGCTATTGTTTTACCGGTCGAAGCTTTAACGGTTGGCAGTTCCACATTACCGGTTTCTCTTTCGTAATCGGCGGCAAATCGCTCCAGGTTGCCTATGGCGACCGACCTATGTTTTTTTGTAAGAATGCAGGTCTTTTCGCACTGGTCTTCCTGTGGACAGACTCTCCCGCAGATTGCCGGAAGCACATTATCCTCCTTGATTTTTCTTGCAGCACCAAGAAAATTGCCGTCAGATATAAGCTTGATAAATTGATCTATCTTGATGTTCACCGGGCATCCCTTGATACAGGCAGGATCCTTGCATTGAATACAACGAAGCGCTTCCTTTTGTGCCAGTTCAGCGGTATAACCAAGATTGACTTCCTTGAAATTTTTATTCCGCTCATCCGCTCTCTGAGCGGGCATTTCCTGGCGAGGAATGGCAAAGCGTTCCTTGGTCGTGAGAGTATGTTGTGTGGGCATAGTTATTTCAATAAAAAAAAGTGGAGTGTTTATGCAAAAAAAGCCATCACTGCAAAGCTGATAATGCAGGAAAGTCATCATGACAGAGTAAAAAAAACCAACAGGTGCTTGAATCCTGCTTATTGCAGGTTGCATTGGTGTGAAAATGCTTCAGCCGATTGTTTTTCTTCCGGCAGGTACAACTTGTTCCTGTCCGTAAGGTTTTTAAAATCGACCTGATGAGCATCAAACTCAGGGCCGTCAACACAGGCGAATTTAATCTGGTTATCCACCGTAACCCTGCAGCCCCCACACATTCCGGTACCATCAACCATAATAGGATTGAGACTGACCATGGTTTTGATATGGTAGGGCCGGGTGACCTCCGCTATAGCTCGCATCATCGGGATTGGTCCTATGGCAAGCACATAATCAATTTTTTTCCCAGAGTCTATCAGCTCCTGAAGTTTCTGGGTAACAAAGCCGTGAAAGCCATAAGAACCGTCATCAGTGGTAATGTATGCTTCATCACTCACAGCTTTCATTTCGTTTTCAAGGATCACAAGCTCTTTTGACCTTGCGCCGTTTATGGTAATGACATAATTTCCGGCTTCCTTGAGAGCGACGGCAGTCGGATAGGCAATTGCCGTACCCACACCCCCTCCGATGCTGACGGCAGTACCGAACTTCTCAATATGCGATGGAGTTCCAAGCGGTCCTACAATATCGCTGACAGTGTCGCCCGCTTCTTTTGAGTTTAACTCTCTTGTAGATTTACCCATTCCCTGGACAATGATGGTAATCGTACCTTTTTCAGGATCAGAATCAGCGATGGTCAACGGAACTCTTTCACCCGTCTGGCCCACCCTTATCATGATAAACTGACCTGCTTTTCTTTTTTTAGCAATGCGAGGCGCCTCTATTTCAATTTTTTTGATATTTTCAGCTAAAAATATGGTAGAAACAATCTTATGCATTTGCTTTTCAATTTCGTATGATAGTGGAAACCTTTCGGCTTTTCTGGTAAGGTGAAAAAGTCATCATAATAAGCATTATATATTAAATATAAAAATGAGCAGAAAGTGAGACAGTCCGGTTACAGGCTTTTTTTTGGCTGATTTTCTGCACTTATAAAGGTTTTTTTTATGGTTTTTATAGCCGATTATGGTGCCGGGAATCTTCGTTCTGTTCTCAAGGCATTTGACTACCTTGGCGTCAAGGCTATCGTCAGCAGCGACCCGGGCAAACTTGCAGGCTATAGAAAAGTAGTCCTCCCCGGAGTTGGAGCTTTCGGGCAGGCCATCGAGTCACTCAATGCATCGGGGTTTACCGAAGCAGTTGCCGAGCATATCGATAAAGGCGGGCAACTCCTTGGTATATGCCTTGGTATGCAGTTGCTGTTGACTGACAGTGAGGAGATGGGAGATTACAAGGGAATGAACCTCATTCCAGGACGGGTTCTGCGTTTCATGAGCGACACCGACAAAATACCCCAGATAGGCTGGAATTCTGTTGATCAACAGAAAGAGAGCGTTCTTTTCCGGGGAATTCCTGATCACTCGTTTTTCTATTTTGTCCACTCGTATTATTGTGAGCCGGTATCACGTGATGCAGTCGCGGCAACAACCTGGTTCGCAGGAAAAAATTTTTGTTCGGCTATTGAAAAAAATGGTATTTTTGCAGTTCAATTTCATCCGGAAAAGAGTTCCGATGCAGGATTACAGGTACTGAAAAACTTTGCCGAGTGTTAAAACCGATTTTTGTTACCTCTTTATGTTGATTATTCCAGCGATAGATATTAAGGACGGGAAGTGTGTGAGGTTGACCCGTGGCGATTTCAGCCAGAAAAAAATATATCTCGACAATCCCCTCGATATGGCAATTATCTGGCGAAAGCAGAATGCCAAGATGTTGCATATCGTTGACCTTGATGCCGCACTTACCGGTGAGATGGTCAATTTTGAAAAAATCAGGGAAATCGTCATTAATCTTGATATTCCAGTACAGGTCGGTGGCGGTATCCGCTCTCTTGATGCGGTCAAGCGCTATCTTGATATAGGTGTTGGCCGCGTTGTTATAGGCTCGGCAGCTGTTACCCATCCGAAACTGGTTGAAGAGCTTTTGAAAATATATCGCCCCTCAAAGATAGTTGTTGGTATCGATGCTGAAAATGGAGTTCCGAAGATCAAGGGGTGGACTGAAAGCTGCGAGTTGACCGATTACGATCTCGGACTCAGGATGAAAGAGATGGGAATCGAACGCGTGATTTATACCGACATATCTCGTGACGGCATGATGCAGGGCTTTGGCTATGAAAGCACCAAACGATTTGCTGAAAAAACAGGCATGAAAATTACAGCCTCTGGAGGGGTTACCAATTCAGGAGATTTGAGAAGGCTCGATGAACTTAAATCTTGTGGCGTAGATTCTGTCATAATCGGCAAAGCTCTCTACGAAAACAATTTTCCCTGTCAGCAGGCATGGTATAATTATGAAGATGGTATCTGTATCGACCATAATTTCTCGACTGCCCGGACAAAATAGGCAAAAGGAAGCGTGTGCAGAACCAGGATCTGCAGTTGCAGCAATATATCGAGGCTGTCATTTTTGCATCTGAGGAAGCAGTTACCCTCAAGACCATCAGACAGGTTATCGGCAGGGATCTTGATTCCGGTCAGTTCCAGTCAATTATTGAGCAGCTCAATGCTGAGTATGATTCAACCGGCAGGACCTTTCATATCCACCGGATTGCAGGCGGCTACCGTTTTCTATCCAAACCGGAATTCGGCGACATCCTGAAGAAACTGCTTGCCCCTAACATCCGCAAAAGGCTTTCACACTCTCTTCTTGAAGTTCTTGCCGTTATTGCCTATAATCAGCCTGTTACCCGGGGAGAGATTCAGCAGATTCGCGGAGTGAGCCCCGATTATGCTCTCGACAGGCTGCTGCATCGCGGCTTCATAGAGGTTCGAGGCAGGGCGGATTCCCCCGGAAAGCCACTCCAGTATGGAACTACCAAGGAATTTTTGGACCTTTTTCACTTATCTTCACTTAAAGACCTTCCGAAACTTCGCGAAATAAAGGAAATTCTTCAGGAACACGAAGAGCAGGAGTATCTGACCCGGCAGGAAGATAACGCAGAGAGACCATCATTCGAAAACGATCAAGAGGAAACGATACAAAAGAATGAAAAAAAGCAGTAAAGAAGATGAGGTCCGGATCAATCGTTTTCTGGCCTCATGCGGCATAGCCTCACGAAGGGCAGCCGACCAGCTTGTTCTTGACGGGCGGGTTATGGTGAACGGCACAGTGATTACCACACCCGGGATAATGGTTAATCCATCCCGCGACGAGGTGATTGTCGACGGCGAGCGATTTGCTCAGCCAGAAGCCAGAAAAGTATACATTCTGTTGAACAAACCCCGAAATGTTATTACCACGAACAGTGACGAAAAAAACCGGGAAATGGTGCTCGATTATATCGACGTCAAGGAACGTGTTTTTCCCGTAGGCCGGCTTGACAGAAAAACGACCGGAGTCATTCTGTTAACCAATGACGGTACCCTTGCACATAAACTTATGCATCCTTCGTCAAATGTAAAAAAAGAGTATATTGCTGAGCTTGCTGAAAAATTTACGCCAAATCTCCTGCAGCAGCTGACAGGAGGTATGCGTTTGAAAGATACCGGGGAAAAGGTTAGTCCCTGCAGGGCAAAAATACTTGACGATGGCATGCAGGTACTGCTGAGCATTCATGAAGGAAAGAACCACCAGGTACGAAGAATGTTTGAAACCCTCGGCTTTGAGGTTAAACGGCTTGAAAGAGTTGCTTATGCAGGTCTTCAGGCTGGTGAACTCCGGCGGGGCGAATGGCGGTATCTGAGTCGTAATGAGGTTCAGGAACTCTATAAGTTGACGGAAAGCCAATAAGCCATCAGCCGGTTTTGTTAACGCACAAAACCCGGAATGGTTATGCAACAGCTTTTCACTACACTCAAACGTCATGTACTCCCCAAAGTCATGACGTTTTTATTTTTTCTGACATCTCCAGTTTTCACTCTTCACGTGCTCCATGCTGAAAATCATGACCTTCAGCAGTTCTACGACAACGCAGAATCAGAAACAAATCTTGAACAGTTGATCGAGTTGATCGATAACTTGAAAAACAACCCCATTGCTCTCAATACAGCAGATGCTGATGAACTGCGACAACTTCCCTGGCTGACCTCGTTCGATGCTCAAGCCATTCTCTCTTATCGGACCGAAAAAGGATCGATTCTTTCCCTCCAGGAACTTGATACTCTGATCGGAAAAGAGAAAACCGCTACCATTGCCCCCTACATTCTCATGACCTCAACCCCCGCAACTCAGCACTCCCAACCCGGCACCCCTCCCTCAGTACTCAGCACTCATCACTCAGCACTCTCCCTCTCCACCCGGATTTTCTGGGAAACAACCCCTCGTAAAGGCGTAATAAATGGAGCATACAGAGGCGAAAACTACAAACTCTATCACCGCCTGCAGTTTTCAGATCCCCATCTGAATGCCTGCATGATTCAGGAAAAGGATATTGGAGAGCCTGATCTTGCCGACTTTACCTCAATCAGCATCAATGCCCATGATCTTGGTTTTATAAAAGGCGCAGTTATCGGCAACTACAAGCTTAATTTCGGCCAGGGTCTGCTCATCGGACAGAACCGTTATTTCGCAAAAGGCTCCGATCCCACCAAGAGTGTCCGACTCTCATCAAAGCAGTTATCCTCCTCTCCATCAAGCTCCGAAACAGGCTTTCAGCAGGGAGCCGCAACAACCCTGAAGCTTGATCCTCTTGAGGTTACCTCGTTTTATTCTCTCAACCACCTTGACGCTGTCATCAATAAAACCTCAGGACTCATTACCAGTTTTGATAAATCGGGTTACCATCGTACAGCTCTTGAAATAAACCGAAAAGACAACGTTGCCGAAACCCTCTACGGGGCACATCTGCTCTATCATTATCAAACAGGCACCCTGATCGGCAAAGTAGGCGGCACTATCCTTAACTACAGCTATTCCGTCCCCCTTACCCAACTGCAACCCAACCAAACCCTCAGCACTGAGAACTCAGCACTGATGTACAGTATCGAAACAGATTGTTCACTTGGCAAGGTCAGCATGTTTGCCGAAGCGGCATTTTCCCAAAAGCCTCACGATGCTTCCTGGACAGCAGGAGCCGAGTATGAACTATTTTCTGGAGTAAGCACAGTTGCTTCCATCAGGCGATATGGAGAACACTATTTCTCCCCCTTTGCAGGAGCATTTGCTGAAAGAGGAAGCGGCGCATCAAACGAGGAGGGCGACTATCTCGGTATTAAAGCCAAAGTAACCGACCGGCTTTCAGCAGGCGCCTATTATGACCTCTTCACCTTCCCCGTACTTGACGATCACTGCCAGTATCTCTCTGAGGGCAATGATTTCAGGCTATTGATGACGTGGAAGCAATCACCGATGGTCAGCTGGAATCTCCAGTTGCAGCATAAATATAAAGAAGAACAGGCAAATCAGGGCACCACCAGCCATCCGCTCTGGACGGCACTTCCGAAAATCACCAATCGCATCAGGCTTGATTGTGATCGAGATCTTACTGATCGCGTGCATCTGCGAACCAGGGGAGAAGTCAAGAAAGTGGTCAATAAATATCTTTCCGGAGATACTGCATTCTATGGATGGCTGATCTATCAGCAGGCGGGCTGCCAGGCAGGAAAATTCAATTTAAAAGGGCGATTTTCCCTCTTCAATACTGATGATTACGATGCTGCCCTCTATGCCTATGAAGATGATCTTCCGCTGACTTCGACTCTCGGGCTCTACAACGGGCGGGGCAAATCCTTTTTTCTTCTCGCATCATGGCAGGCAATGCAGCAGATGAAGCTTGCAGCACGATACGAAATGGCTTGGTATAGTGATCGAGAGGTCTACAGCAGCGGTAACGACGAACGAGCTACCAGTTCCCCCGGGTCATTCCATCTTGGCTGTTCTCTTTCATTTTGAACACATCACAGGGGGAGGTTAATGCCTCCCCGATGCCCTCAGAAGTCTATCCCGTATCGCTCTGCCGAGTCCACAATTTGCAGGCAGTTCACAGTAAATCACCTTGATGCCTTGAGCATCACAGTGGCGGAAAAAACTGAAGAGCTCCCGGCCGTACTCCTCAAGATTCAGGCAGATCCTGAACAGCGAAACACCTTCAGGCGGCTCCGATAGACCGATATAAGCAGAAGAAGGTTCGATCAAGACGCTTTCATTGGGACTGCAAAAGAGAATCGATGCTTTGGGCGCATAATGGGGATATTTCAAACCAGGGCTTTTCGGTGCTTCCTCCGCATCGGTGATCACATGCACTCTTATTTCAGGCAGAACCGCCTGCAATTGTTCAAGGGTTATGGCACCAGCCCGGAGCAGAATCGGCACAGAGCCTGAACACTCGACAATGGTCGATTCAAGGCCAATAGCACTCGGCTTTCCCCGAAGCACGCAGTCAATCTTTCCATTAAGATCCTCATAGACCGATTCCCAGCTTGTAGCGCTTGGCAGCCCCGAAAGATTTGCTGAAGGAGCAGCAACCGGACAGGAACAATAACTGAGAAACTCCCGAGCGACAAGGTTTGCCGGGCATCGGACTCCGACACTCTCAAGACCGGCAGTAACAGAATCAGGCACAAGTGGATTTTTTTTCAGCACAAGAGTAAGAGGACCAGGAAAAAACCTTTCAATCAGTACCCTTGCATTCCCATTAATCTCAGCAGCAACATCAGCCAACTGCTCAAGGTTATAAATATGAACGATCAAAGGGTTATCCCCGGGACGGCCTTTTGCCCGAAAGACCTTTCTGATCGCTTCAGGATGGCAGATGCCAGCACCCAGTCCATAGACCGTTTCTGTAGGAAACGCAACAACTCCGCCCGAGTTAAGGAAATCGGCGGCTACTTCAGCTGAATCGGTAAGAGTGGTCTGCATGATCTATTTTTAGAGAACACCTATCGGCAAATGGAAAGGAATGGAATTTGTTCAGGCATGACAAGCATATAGCAGAGCAAACCGACCGAAGCGCTTACCAGTGGAATGGAAAGGTTGTCATCAATCTTGAAGCTGCCGATACGCACAATAAAAGCCTCGGTTAAAGTGGCCGCAAGTGCCATGACACAGCCGATAAACACATTAATCTCCGGCACAATGGCAACAATAATCACTGAAGAAATAAAAAAAGCAAGACTTCCCTCCACGCTTTTCTCACCAAACCGGTGTTTTCCAAACGCTTTTCCGATAATTGCCGCAAAGGTATCTGAAATTGAAACCATCGAAAAAGATGCAATGACAATAATTTTAGGAAAAAAAAGTACCAGAAGAAGTGCACCCATGGTAATGTAGGTAGCTCCATTCAGATAAGGTTTTTTTTCAAGTTCATGGTTTCTCAGCATAGCGTCAAACGTGCTGTGGTACCATTTTGCGACAGGCGGATAAAAATTTTTAAGCAAGTCAACCAGAAAAAAACCCGCAAAAAGCGGAACAAGCAAAAGCAGAGCGATCTCCCTGGTGATAAAATAATAGATCACCGGAATCGAAATGGACGAAAGATGAATGGCTTTTCTTGCAACTTCATAACGAAGTTTCAAACGGTCGATTTTTTTCATAGCAAAAAAACAGTCTACAAATCAAAAAAGAAGTAACAACCGAAACACCAGGCTATCAACAGATATCAGCCCAGAATATACACCGAAAACTCCTCAAGAGAAACAGCCACCAAAACTCAGCACTAAGAACTCAGTAATCAGCACTAATCTTTCAGCACTTCCTTTTCGGTATCAAAACATGTATTTTGTATCTCTTTGTTAAATCACCTTCTGACTATTGGTATGACCACTGAAAAATTGAGAATAGCAGCTATCGATCTCGGCACCAACTCCTTCCACATGATCATTGTCGAGGAGAGCAGGGGGAAGGGGATTGTTGAGATTGATCGTGTCAAAAATATGATTTGCATTGGTCGAGGGAGTATTTCAACAAAAATGCTTGATGAAGGGGCGATGCAATCGGGTATTGCAGCATTGAAAAATTTTCTTGTACTTGCCGCTCACCATGGTGTTGCACCGGAAAACATTATTGCATTTGCTACCAGCGCCATCCGGGAAGCAAAAAACCAGGTTGATTTTCTTCAGATGATTAGAGATGAAACCGGTCTCAACGTCAGGGTTATATCAGGGAGAGAGGAGGCAGAGTTTATCTATTACGGGGTTCGTAACGCCGTTAAAATCGCTAAAACTTATGATCTTCTTTTTGATATAGGAGGAGGGTCTGTTGAGTTTATTATTGCAAACAATAAGGGAGTGCAACTTCTTGAGAGCCGTAAAATAGGCGTTGCCAGAATGTGTGAAAGGTTTGTATTTACCGATCCGATTGCCCGTCATGATATCAAAATGCTTGAACAGTTTTTTTCGGCAGAAATGGTCACCGCTGTCGCAAAAGCATCCAGGTTGAAAGTGACACGTGCCATAGCCTCTTCCGGGACGGCCCAGAATATCGCCCGTATGATCTGTTCAATGAATGGCAGCGTGAACAAAACATCACTCAACAACAGTCTCTTTACCCGAAAAGAGTTTCAGGCACTCTACACAGCTCTTATTCCTCTCAACTCCGCTGAACGCAGAAAATTTACCGGTCTTGACGCCAACAGGGTCGATTTGATTGTCCCGGGGATGATTCTTGTTGATATGATTTTCAGGATTTTCAATCTCAATGAAATTGTAGTGTCCGATTATGCCCTTCGTGAGGGTATGGTGCTTCACTATCTTAAGGATCGCTTCAATACATCGAGTGAGCAGGAGCATGATTTTGAGATTGATATCCGTAAGGAAAGCGTTTATGATCTCGGTTGTCGTTGCGACTGGAATCGCAAACACTCAGAGCATGTTGCCACACTCTCCCTGCAGCTGTTCGACAGTCTGGCATCGTTGCACCATCTTGAAGCACCCTATCGGGAATTACTCGAATGCGCCTCGCTTCTGCATAACATCGGTTCTTTTATTTCCATCTCTTCACATCACAAACATAGTCAGTATATCATCCTTAATGGCGAACTTCGCGGATTTTCTCCATCAGAAATAGAAATTATTGCCCATGTAGCGCGCTATCACCGCAAATCCCCCCCTTCAGAGAAGCATACGTCATACAGCCTCCTCAAACCTCCGCAGAAAAGAGCGGTTGATGTGCTCTCTGGTATTATCCGTCTCGCGAACGGTCTTGAACGCGGCCATCGGCAGAACATCCAGAAGGTTTATGCCACCGTGAAAGGAAGTGTGATTACCCTGCATCTCAAACCACTCTTTGAGCCTGATATTGAAATCTGGTCAGCAAAACTGCTGAAATCATGGATGGAAACGGTTCTCCAAAAAACAATTATCATCGAAGCACCCTGATATGGAACCATCGGCAGCCACTCAACAGTTCGCCGATACTCTTACAAAAGAGGGTTCCCTTTGGTTTGAATCTGCATTCTGTAAAGGGTTACGTTGCGGGGCACTGCTTTTTTCTGATCCAGTTGAAGTGATATTGCTTTACTCACTTTCTGACCTGGAAAGATTTTTCCTGACGCTCGAGGAAAAACTTGCCGCACAATATTTTCTTGCAGGATGGCTGAGTTATGAAGTTGGTTATGGATTTGAACCGACTCTTTTTTCAGTTGATCCCGCAACGGTTTTCTCTTCACCGCTTGCCTGGTTTGGAGTGTACAGAGAACCGGAGCATTATTCAGAGAAGTCAGTTGAGGAACTCTTTTCTGAACATCCATCAGCTGCACCCGGCATGGCATCCTTCAATCTATCCAGTGAAGAGTATCAAGCAAAGATCAGGGTGATCAAAGAGCAGATTGCCGCAGGAAATGTCTATCAGGTGAACTTTACCGGGCGTAACCGCTTCAACTTCAGCGGCACTGCATCAGCTCTTTTCTGCGCAATGCGAGGGGCACAACCCGCCTCCTATACCGCCTTCCTTAACACCGGAGAACGCACTATTCTCTCCTTTTCGCCTGAGCTTTTTTTTACAAAACGCGGCATGGCTCTTGAAACCATGCCGATGAAGGGAACTGCTCCGCGAGGAAGAAGTGTCGAAGAGGATACTTTATTAAAAGAAGGGCTCACTCAATGCCAGAAAAACCGCGCTGAAAATCTCATGATTGTCGATCTTTTGCGCAATGACCTCGGCAGGATATGCCGCCCGGGTTCAATCATAGCCGAAAAGTTGTTTGCAACCGAAACCTACCCGACCCTTCATCAGATGGTTTCAACAATCCGGGGTGAACAGAGAGAGAATATCGGGCTTTACGAGCTGTTCGAAGCGATTTATCCTTCCGGATCAGTAACGGGAGCGCCTAAAATAAAAGCAATGAAACTCATTCAAACCCTTGAAACAGAACCAAGAGCAATCTATACAGGGACAATCGGATTCATCATGCCCGATGGCGACATGGTCTTTAACGTGGCAATCAGAACCGTTGAGATGTCAGCAGGCAAAGGAGTCTATGGCTCAGGCAGTGGAATAGTCTGGGACTCCGATCCCCAAGACGAGTATCAGGAGTGCCGGCTTAAAGCAAAAATTCTTGCTGACGCCAGCACTTCGCATGGTGCACTCTTTGAAAGTATGCTATGGGCCGGAAGTTATCTTTGGCTTGATTCTCATCTTGACCGTCTTGCATCATCAGCCATGATCTTGGGATATCCTTGTGATCACGATGCAGCCAGCATGATCTTGATGCTGCTTGAAGAGGAACTTCGCCCTTCAGGCAATCGCTTCAAAGTCAAGCTCACCCTCTCATTTCAAGGCGACTTCAGCCTCGACTATCAATCGATCGAGGTTCAACATACCAGCGAACCACTCCGCCTCTGTCTGGCCGCTCACAGAACCGATTCATCACGAACCCTTCTCTACCACAAAACCACCTCAAGAGAACTTTACGACACTGGCTACAGCCTGGCACGCCAAAAAGGCTACGACGAACTCCTTTTTCTCAATGAAAACGGAGAAGTTACCGAAGGGGCAATAAGCAATCTCTTTATCCGTAAAGGCCGCCATTTTTATACTCCACCAATCAGCTCCGGCCTTCTCAACGGCATTTATCGCCAATACTTCCTCAATACTCGCCCTTTTGCACACGTTCAGGCGCTGACCCTCCCCGACATCCTCTCCGCCGACACCATCTACATAACAAACTCAGTCCGCGGCATAAGGCAGGCAGTGTTCACCGGCAATCACCTATCATTATAGGGTTTATAGGTCTTATACGTCCTATAAGACCTATAAACCCTATTTCCTTCTCAAAAAAGAACACTATATTTGTAAGAGTAATCCACTAAAAAACCTGACCGATCAACACCATGCGTGACCATACTCCAGACTTCAAAATGAATGAGCTTTCTGCTGAAAACAAAATCCTCATTCGTCAAACCACACAGCAGTTGCTTGAAAAGCTCTCAGGCGACGGCAAGCTCAATGCTAACACCCATCTTGAATTCTGGATTGAAGTTCCCGGCGTTCAGCGCCTACGCGGCACCTTCAGGGCAGGTTTCCTCATGCCCGACAGCTTTATCTATATCAGCGACTATTTTCAGTCCGACACTCATACTCCCCCTGCTCTGAAACCTGGTCAGGCCTATCTGGATGAAGGCCTCACCCTCGACAATGTTTGGGACGATCTGCTCGATGAACTCTACTACCAGGTTGAAATATTCACATCTCAGGGAGATTCAGAAAAGGGGGTGACGTTGGAACTGTGGGCCGGCAATCGGCAGCGTCCGGAGGGTGAGTGGATCTATGCCGTCGACCGTAAAGTAGAACTTGCTTAGGTTTTTGCCGGATAATCGCAGATGCTCTTGACTACGCAATTGCCGCATTCCGGTCTTTTCGCTTTACACGTGTAACGCCCGTGCAAGAGCAGGTAGTGATGAAAGTCGATAACCCACGCTTCAGGGATGATCCTCATCAGTTCCGTTTCAGTTTGCTCGGGCTTGTCACTCTTTACCAGCCCTATTCTGTTTGACACCCTGTGCACATGGGTGTCGACCGGCATAACCGCTTGGTGAAAAGCGCTGCTTAAAACAACATTCGCCGTTTTTCTACCCACTCCAGGCAGACTTTCAAGCTCCTCCCTTGTTTCAGGAACCTTGCCGTTAAAGCGGGCAACCAATATTCTGCTGACTTCGAGGATGTTTTTAGCCTTATTGTTGAAATAATTAATCGAACGGACAAACCCGATGACCGTGTCAAGCTCCATCCTGCTTATACATTCAGCATCCGGAGCAACCTTGAACAACTCCTTGGTAATGATATTAACCTGCCTGTCGGTTGCCTGAGCAGCCATAATGGTGGACACCAGCAGCTGAAAAGGACTATCATACTGCAGTTCGCTTTTCGGATTCGGGTATGTATTCCCAAGAGCCTCCTTGAGAAAAACTATTTTTTCTTCAGGTGTCAGTCCCATACCCTTCAGGTATCGATTTCAGTTTTCTCAATGTCGCTCTCAGTTTTCTGAAGCTTGGCGACCGACTGATCAATGAGTCCTCTGCCATTTTTGTGCACTTTCCCTTCAGCTTTCAGGTCATTAAAAATAGCGTCAAGAATCCCATTGACAAACTTGCTGCTCTTATCAGTGCTGTTAAACTTTTTTGCTATTTCAATCGCCTCATTGATCGACACCTTTGGCGGAATATCCTCGCAATAGAGAATTTCCGTCAGCGCCATCCGAATGATATTTTTATCGATGATAGCGATACGGCTCATATCCCAGTTAAAGGTGTGCTTTACAATGTAACGATCAATCTCTTCCATGTGCTCCTTGATGTTTTTCAGGAGCGTGTTGAAAAACTTCATTGCATTGCCGTCAGCAAGAATCTCTTCGGTCAAAAGCCAGCCTGCTGCAGAATCTATGTCGGTATCTCTTATTTCAATGGTATAGAGTGCCTGTAAAATCTTTTCACGTATTTGTCGACGGTAGGTCTTCATAAAAGAGCAGTTAATTTATTGAGGATTGGAGTATCTCACTGATAACAATATCGGTCGCCGTTAAGTTTTCATAGAGAATGTGCGGATTGTGCTTTTTCAGTTCCTCCGATGAATAGGTACCTGTTGCTACAGCTATAGATTTTGCGTTCACTACCCTTGCACAGGCAATATCGTGTTCTGTGTCACCAATAATGATGATATTCTGTTCTGAAAATTTTTCCCCGGTGAGTTGGTATGCTTTATCAACAGCGACCTGGGGCAGTTCGTTGCGACTCGCTGCATCATCGGCGAAAGCACCGAATGAAAAGTAATGGTTTATATCGGGAAGGAGCAATTTATGCCGTCCTGATCCCTCGAAATTGCCGGTCAGGAGGCCAAGCATAAGTTCAGAACTTGCTGAAAGCTTGTCAAGGAGTTCGCGGATGCCTTCCATCAGGATGAT
>CAIPYV010000078.1 GCA_903869365.1 uncultured Chlorobiaceae bacterium | reverse complement strand
CCTCACCGGAGAAGAACAGGAAGAGTATCTCGATCTTATTGAACAAAGCGGCCAGCGCATGCTCAATCTCATCAATGACCTCATCGATATCTCACGCATAGAAGCCGGCGAAACCAAACTGCAGATCACAGCAACACCAGTCAACAAAGTATTGCTCGATCTGTATGCCTTCTTCATGCCCGCAATCAGCAACAAAAAGTTGCGGTTACACTGCACCCCTGCTCTTCCAGACAACGAAAGCATCATTGAGACCGACAGCGGAAAGCTTGCCCAGATCCTGACCAACCTCATTCAGAACGCCCTGAAATTTACCAGAACCGGAACCATCGACTTCGGCTATACCAGGCAGGGCACCACCCTCGAATTTTATGTCACTGATACAGGAATCGGCATTCCAGACGACATGCAACAAAAAATATTTGACCGGTTCCGCCAGGTTGACAACACCCTCACCCGAAACCATGAGGGATCAGGACTCGGACTCAGCATATCCAAAGCCTACGTAGCAATGCTCGGCGGCAAAATCAGCGTCCAATCACAAGAGGGAATGGGAAGCACCTTCACCTTCACCCTTCCCTACATCCCACTAAACTCTCAAAACCCCTCAGCACTCAGTACCCAGCACTTTCTTTCTCAGGACTCAACACTCAACACTCTGTTTCCTGCATTCTGTATTTTGATCGTTGAAGATGATGAGGTCAGCACCCTTTTGCTGAAAAGAACCCTCAAAAACGAAAATAGCACCCTGCTCTGTGCCGTAAACGGCTTGGAAGCGGTAGAGATCGTTCAGCATCACCCGGAGATCAATCTGGTGCTTATGGACCTTCAACTCCCCATCATGAACGGCTTTGAAGCAACAAAACTCATCAAACAGCAGCGACCTGATCTGCCCGTTATCGCCCAGTCAGCTTTTGCCTCAAAAGAGGACAAACAAAAAGCACGGGAAGCAGGCTGCAGCAGCTACATTACCAAACCCATCAACAAAACCGAACTCCTCAACCTCATCACTCAACTCAGGGAAGGCTGAGCTCCAGATCGGCTGCCAGATATTACTCCTTTCTATACTATTTCCTCCTTCATCACGGGCAGTTCAGAGTTATAACGTGTTCGAGAAATCAGGTTGAGGGGGGAAGGGCAGAATTCACGGGAAGTTTACAATACCGAAAGATGTAAGTCACTCTTAATCCACTACTTTATGAGTGGATTAGGTGCGACAAGAAGTCGAAATAGTGAGGCGGTTACAATATTTATCTGTATCGCGGGGGCAAACTAAAAGAACCGTTAATGGTTGGACTGCAAACCTTGGGAAGGGGCTTTAATAAAAGCATGATGTGGTTTCTTGAAAAAAAACATGCTCACCTTGAGACCTTGCTGCAAAAAGCAAAACCGGTTCATCTTGACCATTCCTCACGGATCCTTATTCTTAGTGATCTGCACATGGGCAATGGGGGCAGGCTTGATGAGTTTCGGCAAAACGCTGAATTGCTGAGAACCATCCTCGGAACCTATTATTTGGCTGAAAAATACAGCCTTGTCCTTAATGGAGATATTGAGGAGTTGTTCAAGTTTCCGCTGAAAAGCATTACCTCGAAATGGGGTGATTTTTATGATCTTTTTTTGAAGTTTAACGAGAATGGTTTTTTCTGGAAAACTTACGGAAATCATGATGCCGCACTTCTTGATGAGAAGGATTACCGGCTTGCGTCATCACTGGTCGAATCGATTTCCTTTCATTACGGCAATGAAACCCTGCTCCTCTTTCACGGTCATCAGGCATCGGTCCTTATGTGGGAAACCTATTCCATGCTGAGCCGGGCAGTCATCTTGTTTCTCCGCTATATTGCAAAACCTATCGGGATAAGAAACTTCTCTGTTGCCTATAACAGCCGGAAAAGGTTTGCTATCGAGAAATCAATTTATGAGTTTTCTAACCTGGCTAAAATAGTTTCCATTATAGGCCATACGCATAGACCTTTGTTTGAATCGCTGTCAAAAGTGGATTATCTGAATTACCGCATTGAGGATCTTTGCCGGACGTACTCTTCTACTGCCGATGAACTTCGCCAGGAAATAGGGCAAAAAATAACGGCATTGAAAAACGAACTTGACGCCTGTTACAAAAAGGGAAAAATAATCGGTCTCCGCAGTGGGCTGTACAATAACCTTCCCATTCCAAGTGTTTTCAATTCGGGGTGCACTATTGGAAAGCGTGCAATAACAGCCCTTGAAATTGAAGGCAACACTATCAGACTTGTCTGCTGGTTTAATGGTAAACGAAGGCCTACGTTTATCGATGACCGGGATCAGCGGCCAACAGAACTTGGATCGACCGGATTTTCAAGGATCGTGTTGAACGAGGATTCGCTGGATTATGTTTTTACCCGCCTGCACCTGCTTACCTGAGATACGCAAGAACCATAAGATTTCACAAAGTTGTTGCATGACGGTAACCATTCCCCAACACTATTTTGTTTTCTTTCCAAGGTGAAGTTCCGTGTGTTGGATACCAATGGTTATTGAAGGAATCTCATGAAACAAGATGCGGAAAGATTATTCAAACCACTTCCCTTGTTGCCCTTAGGCAGAGCAATCCTGCTGAGATTACTCATGCTCCCCAATTTTCTGTTGACCAAGGCTTACGGTCTGGAAAATCTTGGTGGTACCCATGATGCGCGTATCTATGCTTTCAACCACAACAATTCACTTGAGGTGCTGATGGTGCCGGTACTGATCATCTACCATGCCGGTGGGCGCATGATCAGTTTCGTCATTGACTGGATGTATGGCAAGATTCCAATCCTCGGTTCTTTGATGGACATGACCGACCCTGTTTATGTCTACCATAAACGTTCTTCTTTGAGCTGGATTGAGGCAAAACGCAAGTCTGGTCCTGTCGATGATACGATAGAGCGCTGCAGCGAAAAACTTCGGGCAGGTCAAAGTATCGGGATTTTTCCTGAGGGAACGCGCAACAGAAATCCTGAATATCTGCTGAAAGGAAAGCCGGGTATAGGTCATATCGCCTTGAAAACAGGGAGTCCCGTTGTGCCTGTTGGTATTGACTTTGAGTGCAGAAGAAAAAAGAGACGAATACCAGTGCTTGGGCGAACAATCGTGAGAATTGGAAAACCGCTGGATTTCAGACGTCAGTCCAATCACTATCTCGCACTTGCTGCCGGTGCTTGCAGGAACAATAACTCTTTAGAACTCAATCGGATGGCGGCAGAGGTCACCCATGAAATCATGCTCTCTCTTGCTGAACTTTCCGGCAAGCGATACTGAGAACCTTTTGCTGTGAACAGAAAAGAGATATTTGAACTAACCCATAAGCCAAAGGAGCAAATATGCCGAGTGTAACCGTGAACAGGGTTGAGAGCGCCGGCGATCGTGCCGCTGCTCTCGAAGTTATCAAGCAGGTCTTTTGTGTGGAAAAAAACTGGATCAGCACCGTGCAGAACCAGATTCCCGATGAGCTTTCCGGGAATAAGGAGGTGTCGTGGTTTTTGGCATCAATCAACGGTCGACCAGCTGGCGTTCTTCGGCTCCTTTATGACCCATCTTTTGATATTCCTGAAGAGTACGATGTAAAGTTTATGCCGGGTATAAGTGTTGAAAAGCTGAAAAGTGCCGGAAAGTATGTTGAAATCGGCAGGTTCATGATCCTTGAAGAGTTTCGCAAGAACCCAAGAATTGCAATCCGGTTGATGCGTTCAGCTACTGCGGAAGTTATAGAACGCGATTATACGCACTTTATAACCGATGTTTTTGAAGGCGAGAAGCATTCACCGCTCAACTTTCATACACGGGTGCTTGGTTTTGAGGTGGTCGGAAAACATTTATTTGGCGAACTGAACTGCAGCTCGACAAGAATTATTCTGACCCTTGATATTCTGAAGATTTACAGCCAGATCAAGGACAGCCGGAGCAGGATTTACCATGAATTGACCGATGGTTTCAAGGGGATTTTAGAGCACAAGGCCACTATGGCACCAAGTGGAATTTCAAGAAGATTACGAGAACTGAGCGGGCTGCAGCCAAAAGTGTAACTGATTACCACAAAATAACTACGGGAGGGGTTTATGCTTCGGCTGGATGAATTAAAAGCAGAAATTAAAGGTGAGTTTTTTTTGCAGGCAGAGCTGAAACTGCATGATGTTAAAAAAGTTGAGGCACAAGCTGATATCATTATAAAACCTGCCGCAAAAAAAGATCTTGTAAAACTGCTGAGCATGCTTGAGAAGTCGGGCTTTCCCCATCTCGTTATCAATTCCAAAGGGAGTGTGGTTTTTCCTGACAGGCGGTTTCATGGCGCGGTTATTGTTACTGACCTGAAACTATAGTGAAGGGTGTTCACTGTTCACCTCCATGTAACAGTTCGTCAATAGAGCAAGTCGTACATTAGGTCATTGTGTTGCAAGATTAATTTTGGGGTGCAACCAGATCAAGTTCACATAGAGAAAACAATGAAACCTTATTCTTTTTGTCCTGTATGTGGAACAATGCTTGGCCGGGGTATGATTGACGGACGCGAACGTAATTTCTGCACGTCATGTTCATGGGTACACTATATCAATCCTCTTCCTGTCGCGATAGCCTATGCCGTTAACAGAAACGAAGAACTCCTTGTCGTACGCAGAGCACACGAACCGGCATATAATGAATGGTCGCTTCCTGGAGGATTTATCGAAGCTGGCGAAAAGGCCGAAGATGGATGTTTGCGTGAGTTGATAGAGGAGACCTCACTTGAAGGAAAAATTGATTCTCTCATAGGTATCTATCACCGAGAGGTCGAGCCCTATGGTTCACTGCTTGTCCTTGCCTACAGGGTAGTTGTGGCCGATGATGCGATTACGATCAATCATGAACTGTCTGATGCTGGATTTTATCCAGAGCATCTCGTTCCTGAAGTTCGGATTCCTCTGCATCAGGAAATCATGAAGGATGCTGCCCTGTACGAACCGGCTCAATGAAACTTCAACGGAAGAGCATAGAATTTTTTCAGTTTCCTTTACCGAAAGGGTCTGATACCATCGGAAAATTTACACTGAATACAGAGCCCTGGTTTACTCTTGAACGAACTTCGACATTTCCTTTATGGCCAAGAACAATATGCTTGACTATCGAGAGTCCAAGTCCTGTTCCTCCAAGCTGCCGCGAACGAGCCTTGTCAACCCTGTAAAAGCGTTCAAAAATCCTGTTGAGATCCTCTTTTGCTATACCGATACCGTTATCTTCCACCTCCATATAAACATTATTGTCCCTCCTGAATGCTGAAATCCAGATTTTACCGTTACGGTCATCAACATATTTAATAGCGTTATCAAGGAGATTACGGATAACAATTTCCAGATATACCGCATCGGCATAAACTGGTGGAAGATCTTCAGGAATATGGATATCGAGATGGATCTGCTTTTTTTCAAGTGACAGTTTGAGAAGAGCAACTGACTTTGCAATAACACTTGCCATATCGACAGGCATGAATTGATAGACAATCTGTCCTGACTCAATTCTTGACAGGTCGAGCACATCGTTGACCAAAGCTGTTAGCTGTTGACTTGCCTCCAGAATAATCTTCAGAAATTCAGCGGCATGGTGCGGGTCATGCATGGCCCCATCAAGAAGCGTTTCAGTATAGCCAGTGATAATCGACAGAGGCGTCCGGAGTTCGTGAGAGACACTGGAAACAAAATCCTTCCGTATTTTTTCCAGATTGCGGAGCTTGGTAATATCGTTCAGTACAAAAACTGTTCCGTCGAACTGGTCGTCCTTCATGACAGGCATAGAGCTGATTTGCATAATGCGCTCCCCTTTTGAACTCTTGACTGACTGTTCCTCCTTGAGAAGGGTTATGCGGTTGTGGTGAACTTTGGAGAAAAGCTCTTGAAGCTTGGTGTCGGTAAGCTGCCTGATAGACCGTGACTTGAACATGGCACCTTCGATCCTGAACATTCTTGATGCAGCAGGATTAACCATGATTATTTCTCCAGCAGTATCGGTAACAATGATAGCCTCTCGAATGCCGGAAATAACAGCCTGATACCACTCTTCTACGCGTTGCATTTTTTTTATCTCATTCGTCATAACATTGAAAGCATGAGTGAGTAGCCCGATTTCATCCTTGCGGTGAGCAGGAAGGATGACTGAATAATCACCATGAATTCTTTGTTGAGCCATTTTATTCAGATTCTGCAAGGGACGAGTAAGAAAAAAAGCCGCCACAAAACCGGTGATAAGAGAACAAAGAATGGTCAGGAAAAAACTTTGCTCAATGTTTTTGCTCATTCCGATGTTGAAGAGGCCTATATCGTAAAGTGGTTTGGAAAATCGAAGAATGGCATAGGGCTTAGGAAAACCTACAGGAACAGCTATGTAAAGCATCTGCTCTTTGACGGTTTCACTGAGACGGGTTTCTTCACCATAACCATTTGCAAATGCTGCTTTAACTTCCGGCCTGTCACGATGGTTTGCAACGAGAGAAAGTTTGCCCTGCGGGATAAAGGAGTCTGCAAGTACTCGACCTTCAAGATCAATGACCGTGACTCTGACATCAAACGCATGGCCTACATGGTTTACCCATGACTCTGCGTTCCCTGATTTCAGGAGTTCCTGGAAATTCTGTTCAAGCATCTGCTTGTTGTACAAAAGATCCTGACGCAGTTCCTTTTTTATTTCAGAGGTCAGAATAAGGGTAATCTGACGACCAAGAGAGAAATAGCAAATAATGGAGGTAACAAAAACAATAACGCTGATAACCGCGGCAAATTTTAAATAGAGCCTACTCTGCATGGACGATACCCTCTTTTTCCTCAAGCTTGTACCCGAGTCCACGGACTGTTTTAATCATACTCCCTATATCTCCGAGTTTTTCGCGAATTCTGGTAATGTGGGTATCGATGGTTCTCGTATTGATTGTTTTATCGACATTCCATACATCGCTGAGCAGCATCTCCCGCGATTGGGCTTCTCCTTTCCGTTTGATTAATGCAACAAGCAGTTTGAATTCCATGAGCGTCAGCACAAGCTCTTTGCCATCAAGCGTCACAATATGGCGTGTTAAATCAATTTCAAGACCAGCAACCTTGAGTACTTCCTGGAGTTTACCACCTGTACGACGCTCTCTATTGAAAATAGCCCGTATCCTGAGCGTCAGCTCACGAGGACTGAAGGGCTTGACAACGTAGTCATCGACACCGAGTTCAAAACCGAGAATCCTGTCAATTTCCTCTCCCTTTGCCGTAAGCATGATAATCGGGAGATCTTTGTGACGCTGATTTTGCCTGATATGGCGGCACACTTCAAAGCCGTCCATCCCTGGGAGCATGATATCAAGCAGGACCAGATCAAAGCTTTTCAGTGAAAGTTGCTCAAGACCTTGTTCACCGGAACTGGCAAGATGACATTTAAAACCTGCACGATCGAGATTGTATTCGAGCAGTTTAGAGAGGTTCTGATCGTCCTCTATAACAAGAAGCATTGGAGCTGACATGGAAGTGAGTTTTCATTTATAAAGAACGAACCTGTGCCGATAGATTTCCGGTTCTTAATTAACGACAAAAAGCAGCCTCATGAGAGACGGCTTTTTGTCGTTGGATCTTGATGTAAAGTAATGAAAAGCTTCTTACTACTCGTTAATAGTAGTTGACAAATCCAGTTTCGGTGATGATGTGTTTGCCATCTTCGGTTTTTGCCATGTCGATGAACTGCTTGACAACACCGGTTGGCTGACCGTTGGTGTACATGAAGAGCGGACGGTGTATCGGGTAGGTTCCGTTTTTGACCGTCTTGACGTCAGGTTCAATACCGTCAACAAGAATGGCTTTGACAGAGTGGTCAACAAAACCGAGGCCGATATAACCGATAGCACCGGGTGTTGTTGAAACGCGGCTCTTGATTGCGCCGTTGCTGGACTGGGTTTCAGCTTTTTTTGAAATTGGATTGTCTTTTCCCATGACCAGTTCTTTAAACGAGTCAGCAGTACCACTGTTGGATTCGCGCTGGATAACGACTATGCCTGCATTCGGTCCGCCAAGCTGGTTCCAGTTGGTGTACTTGCCCATGTAAATGCCGCGGATCTGCACTTTTGAGAGGCCGCTGATGCGGTTGCTTGGATGAAGAACAAGAGAAAGACCGTCAAGAGCCACAACGTGTTCGACAGCGGTTATGCCTTTGCCTTTTGCTGCAGCTATTTCGTTGTCTTTCATTGGACGCGACATAGTTGCGATATCACAGGTTTTGTTAATCAGGCTTTTTGCTCCATTACCTGAGCCTGACTCGCTGACCGTTACCTGTACGCCTGTGGTTTTGGTAAAGTGATCAGCAAATGCTTTGGCGATCGGGCCTACGGTGGTCGAACCGTCAATAACTATTTTACCTGCTGCCTGGGCTGAGCCGGAGGCCATAACGCCGAATACTGCGGCACCGAAAAGTATTTTCCTGAAAAGTTTCATAGTGATAATCATCATTGAATTAATAAAATGGAACAAAAGATTGGTGTTTTTAAACCGGTCATACAAGACTGTTCATCAGCACTTTAAACAGCCTTGTACGCCAGCCACACAACACAACAACGAAAGAACAACACACAATGTTTAGAACTTAACTACTGCATCGAGCTGCAATTGGTGAAGCGTAGGGTTAAACTTGGTTGCAGAGGCATCAATGTTGTTATACTGATAGTACCTTGCACTTACTGTCAAATTCTGCACAAGATGATAGCTGCCTGCAACCTCAAACCCTTTAATATTGACAAGGTCAGCTGGTTTCCTGTCGGAATCCGTAAATAACGGAAAAACGGCATCTCTTTCAAGTCTGAGATATTTGGTATCAAGTGCCCACTGTCCTACCTGTTTTGCATCACCGATTGTTAATCCCGTCAACCAGGCATTTCTCTTGTTATCATCGATACTGGAATAATCTGCATGACTGGCAGTGTTAACCGCATACTGCCCATAAATCTTCCATGGCAGTGTTTCGGTCAGCTGACCACCAACTTTACAAAAAAACTCAGCAATGTTATATCCTGAATTTTTCCAGTTGGCTGGTACGCTTGAAGCTAAAGGAGGAGTGGGGACGTTAGTATCAACTATTGAAAGGTTCTGGAGGCTCTTGTAAATATTGTATGCACCACCAATCAGGTAGCTTATATCATTGATTTCACCCTTGTATGCACCTTGAGCAACGTACAGATATGGACTTGATGTAGTCGCGCTATTATTTTCGTTTAGAAAATAGTAACCAGCAAGCGCAATCAACCCATCTTTTTCTTTACCATTGGCATCTTTGCCATACTGCACGGTTGCGCCTTCCAAGGTAAGGTCAGAATCATAAACCAGATTGTCAATTCTTACAAGCGTATTTGAGATATCTCTTTTACCGACAATCACGTTTACATCGCCATTGAGCAACATCGGATGGTAATCAACGAAAGCTTCGTTGAGATAGATGTTTTTTGGCTGGAATACGCCAACAAAAGTTTGATTACGCGAGATGGTTTCCTTTGTTGCATCGTCACCTGTTGCTAATTGCACTCCGGAAGAAAGCTCTTCATTGATCCATGGATAAACTCCAAGACGTACGCGGGTACGAACTCGACTGCTGCCATCAGTACCAACGTTACTTGCGGCGGAAGGATAGGTATGCTGAGACTCAAAACGCTCACGGACATCGCCATTCCAGTTCCAGTCAACTGCCTGTGCCTGGTTGACTCCAAGGGCTGCGGCCAGACCGACCAAAAAAGCCACTTTTTTATTCATAATTCAACTTGTTTTTATTTGTGTGTTTGTGCTGATATCTTCATGCGCCACATAATGTACAGTACATTGTGTTAAGGGATTGTTACGGAAGTGCAACAAGATTGTGAACAATACTTCCATCACAAGTACCCCATTCGGCACTTCATTGAACACGGTGCTGTTGAGCGAAATATTCACCAAAAAGATATGGTTGCAGGAAGGTTGATGGAAAACCTTATATTTACAAGTAAAATGGCTTTTATGACAGGCAGTATCTCTTCTTCTCATAATTCTTTAATAGAGAGTCACGCCATGGCGCCGACCGTCTACTCCGCACCCGATTCCGCCGGACATTTCGGTTGTTTCGGAGGCAAGTTCATCCCTGAAACCCTTGTAAAAAATGCTGCTGATCTTGAAGCGGAGTATCTCAAGGCAAAACATGATCCAACCTTTCAGTCAACCCTGAACCACCTTCTCCGTGATTACGTAGGGAGACCGACACCACTCTATCATGCAGAACGGCTGAGTCGAACACTGCAGGGAGCACAGATCTATCTCAAACGTGAAGACCTCTGCCATACCGGCGCCCATAAAATCAACAATGCCCTCGGTCAGGTACTCCTTGCCCGCCGCATGGGCAAAAAGAGGGTGATTGCCGAAACCGGCGCAGGACAGCACGGAGTGGCCACTGCAACGGTATGCGCTCTTTTCGATCTTGAATGCATTGTCTATATGGGAGAAGAGGATATACGGCGGCAGGCACCGAACGTTGCAAGAATGAAACTTCTCGGAGCCGAAGTCCGTGCAGTTGGCAACGGCTCAAAAACCTTGAAAGACGCAACAAGCGAAGCTATCAGAGACTGGATGAATAATCCTGAAGATACCTTTTACATTATCGGCTCTGTTGTCGGTATGCATCCCTACCCGATGATTGTGCGCGATTTTCAGGCCATCATCGGCCAGGAAACCCGGTCACAGATTATAGCACAGGCAGGTCAACTTCCCGATGTTATAGCCGCATGCGTTGGAGGAGGCAGCAACGCTATCGGCATGTTTTATGAATTTCTCAACGATGCGGCAGATATTGATCTGGTTGGTGTGGAAGCTGCAGGTGAAGGGCTGATGGCACGCCATGCTGCATCCCTGACCTTGGGGACAACAGGAGTACTGCACGGCGCCATGACAAAACTTCTGCAGAATGAGGACGGACAGGTACAGGAAGCACACTCCATATCTGCTGGACTTGATTATCCTGGCGTAGGCCCTGAGCACTGTTATCTGCAGGAACTCGGACTGGTAACCTATACATCGGTCACCGACGTTGAGGCACTCTCTGCCCTTAAGAGGCTTGCCGAAACCGAAGGGATTATCTGTGCCCTTGAGTCAGCCCATGCCATACACTACGCAATCACCAGAGCACCAGCAATGGCAAAAGATGCTGTGCTTGTGGTTAATCTCTCCGGCAGGGGCGACAAAGACATGGAGACCATTATGAAAGAGCTGTCACTGTAACGGTGAGGTAATAAAAGATTATAAAAAAATGCATCGAGGAGTTGCATGAAAAAAAAATATCCTTATATTTATGCCTCATAACGCGGGAATAGCTCAGTTGGTAGAGCACAACCTTGCCAAGGTTGGGGTCGCGAGTTCGAGTCTCGTTTCCCGCTCAGAAACATAAGAAATACAATGAGAGCCTCCTTTATCGGAGGCTTTTTGCATGAGAACCTATTTCCCGGTAAATAGAAACTTTGAGGAAAACGACATAGATTTTCATAAATTCCCTGCCGTCAGATACATCTCAAAATTTAGGCTGATGTACTGAGGAAATAATACGGAGAGGTGCGAGAGCGGTTGAATCGGACGGTCTCGAAAACCGTTGTGCGCTTCGGTGTACCGTGGGTTCGAATCCCACCCTCTCCGCCAAGTGATAGTCCAACATCATCCCATGATGTCCGAAGAGCCCTGTAAAATCAGCAGCAATTCGAGATTTGACCTGCAGCCCTTAAATGCAGTGGTGTTTAAAATTTAACTTTCGTAACATTTTGAATATCAAACTCAGCGTTACGAATGATGAAGGAGTTGGTGTGAACAGTTTGGGTGGGGGTAATTGTGTTTCCCTGATCATCAAGGAGCGGCTGCTGGACAAGGAATGTGAATTTGTGCGGCAAAGCCACATGAAGTTTGGCTTTTGCTTTGAATAAGTTGTTTAGTACCCATGCGATGATGGGAACCAACAGTGAAACTATTTCTTTGCCATAGGTCTCTAAAAATGTCATCGCTGTTTTCTATAGTTGTTCTTGCGCTTTAACGTCTGAATTCAGCGCTGAGCGAAACGAGTCCGCTGCCACGCAGGGTTGGGGGGCACCGGACGCTCAGGCGCAGGAATAAATGGATGACCAGCGGCAATATGTTCAGCTTCTGACTTTTTCAGATCAGCATAGATAGCCCGCAAGTCATAACCGAATTTGGCTGCATGGGCATCACGAATAGCTCTTACTTCATCTACGATTTCGTCATTCCACATTTTCTTCTCCAAGTAGTTCTTCGGGGGTGCAAATAAATGGCAACGATAAGCCAATATCTTCGAGGTGAGCAGCGATACCTCTTTGTATCTCCGGGTTTGCAATGTGCCGACAGTTCCACGTCAGAAGATAATTGGAATAATCTCTTTCGCTACCAGGGAGTTGGCAATATCGAGTGCTTGCTCGGTTATCAAGATTAAGGGCACATCAGCGCAATGATTTTATGGATTCGAACTGAGCAACAGAACTGTTTTGGTGGTATTTTTGGGGGTATATTTTTTTAATACCGAGCATAAAAGTCTTTTATAATAATGCTTAAAACCATTATTCGAATCCCACCCTCGCCAGGCATCCTCAAGGAACAGGGCGCTGCCCCCCTACAGGATTAATAATGGAAACAACTATTACCCGAATATTGACCCTGACAGGATGTATCGTCGGCATCAGCTTGCTTCACTACCTGACTCCTCTTCATCTCCACTATCTTCACGATATTTTCCAACGTCTCTACTATCTGCCAATCATCCTGGCCGCCTTCTGGTTCGGATTACGAGGGGGGCTCTGCTGTTCGTTCATTGTCAGCATTGTTTATGCTCCTCATATTCTTTTTCAGTGGGGCGGCCATTTGACCATGGAGATGGAAAAATATATGGAAATACTCCTCTACAATACCGTAGGAGGAGTAACTGGTCTGTTGTCGCAACGAGAGAAAGAGAGGGGTGTTGAACTGCAGAAAACTGCCAAAGGATTGAAGGAGTCATACCAGAAACTGCAACATCAATCTGAACAGATCATATTGATTGAAGAACAGTTGAGACGTGCAGAGAAGTTGTCTACCCTTGGTGAGATGGCTGCTGTATTAGCGCATGAAATTCGTAACCCCCTCGGGTCCATTCGTGGAACGGCTGAAATTCTTAAGGACGATTACCGGCCTGGCGATCCCAAGCATGAGTTCATCGAAATCCAGATCAAAGAAACCGAACGTCTGAACCGGGTTGTTGAGGATTTTCTGCACATGGCTCGTCCTCAACAGGGCGATATGCAGCCCGGTCCTGTCCAGAAAGAACTGGAAACAATCGTTACCCTTGTATCTCATGAAGCAAAAGATCGGCAGGTCAACCTTGTGCTGCTGCCACAACCATTACCGGTTATCATCAATGCCGATGGAGAAAAACTTCGTCAGGCTTTTTTGAACATTGTTATCAACGCCTTGCAGGCCTCTCCAAAGGGTGGACGCGTCACCATCTCCACAACGGTTTCTGAAAATGGTTTTTGTAATATCAGTTTCAACGATACAGGCTCAGGAATTGAGGCGGATAAGCTGGAAAAAATTTTTGATCCGTTCTTTACCACAAAGCCGGAGGGAACAGGACTGGGGCTGGCCATCTCAAAAAAAATCATTGAAAGCCACAACGGCAAACTGCTGATTGAAAGTAAACCCAGGCAGGGCACTACTGTCACCGTCAGATTACCGATACAGGATTCAATTCATGGAGGAAGAGGGTGAAAGCAAAAATACTGGTCATTGATGATGATACCTCGCTTCGGCGTGTGCTTGAATATAACCTTCAGGAAGAAGGATATGAGGTACAGACCGCTGCCTCAGGAGAGGAAGGGTTGAGGTTGTTCAAACAGTTTCAGCCTGATCTTGTTATTACTGACATGAAAATGTCAGGCATGGATGGTTTGAAGGTACTCAACGCCATCAAGAAAAGTTCAGGGGATACGCTTGTGATTATAATCACTGCGTTCGGAACTGTTGACGTTGCGGTGGAAGCAATGAAGGCCGGTGCATACGACTACATAACAAAACCATTCAACAGAGAAGCGCTGAAGCTGACGGTGAAAAAGGCGCTTCAGTTCTCAGGTCTGGCTGAAGAGAATAAACGATTGAAAAATGAGTTATCAGATAAAGCTGACTTCCGCTCCATCGTCGGTTCATCGGTTGAGATGGAAAAAGTCTTTGAGGTGGTACGTAAAGTAGCTGACACTGAGGCTGCTGTTTTTATAACAGGAGAGTCAGGCACCGGAAAAGAGTTGATTGCCCGTTCTCTTCATGCGAACAGTTCACGACGAGACGGCCCATTTGTCGCTATAAACTGTTCTGCAATTCCTCGCGACCTTCTTGAAAGTGAGTTGTTTGGTCATACAAAAGGGGCTTTTACAGGAGCGATAAAAGAGAAGAGCGGAAAATTTCAGCTTGCTGAGGGTGGCACGATATTTCTTGATGAAGTGGGTGAACTGCTGCTGGAGCTTCAGCCAAAACTGCTGAGGGTATTGCAGGAAAAGGAGGTTGAGCCTTTAGGAGGTACAAAACCACAGAAACTTGATGTCAGGGTTATATCCGCCACCAGTATCAATATTGAAAAGGCAATTGCGGACGGCACCTTCCGGGAAGATCTTTATTACCGTTTGTCGGTTATTCCTATCCACATGCCACCGCTCCGCGAGCGGCAAACGGATATTCCTCTTCTTGTTAAATATTTCTGCGCAAAGCATTGCAGTGAGAAGATATCATTTGACAAAGATGCCCTTGATGCCCTGATCAGCTTCTCATGGCCTGGAAATGTACGTGAACTTGAAAACAGTGTTGAACGACTGCTGATCATGCGGAGTATTGATGTGATAAGTCTCAGTGATTTGCCGGATAAATTTCGGGAACACAATATCCTGAAGAATGGAGTTGTCAGGCTTCCTGATGAAGGCTACTCACTTGAACAGCTTGAACGGGAGATTGTTATAGAGGCATTGGAGCGCAATGCATGGAACCAGGCGGCAGCTGCCCGTTTTTTACGAATTCCACGCCATACCCTTATCTACCGGATTGAAAAGTATCAGATAGAAGTACCGGAAAAATAAGTGCGTGAACGTCGTGGGCAACGAACAATTCCCGAAACATTGATAGTGGTCAAAGCCGGAAATGTTCTGGAAAATACGGAAGGATCGCAATGTCATGCAATGGTTTTTCACGATGACAATTCCTGAAAAGCTGACAACGTTGAAAAGGATATTTGCCAGATACGGCCTGAACGGTGTTGTTACCGTCATGAAAAATGAGCGGTATCACACACATAAATTTTCAGTCGCAGGCTGTCTACGAAAGTCTCAATACTCTTTGAGCAGGACTTCTGCAGGGATATTGAACGCTTTCTGCAATGTTCGGATTTGGCGGATCGAAAGCAGTCTTTTGCGGTTCATTATTTCACTCGCCCGACTTTTGGAGCCGATTATTTTCGTCAAATCCTGCCGGTTAAGGCCCATTTGATCCATTCGAAACATAATTGCTTCTATCGGATCAGGGAGATCAAAGGGAAAATGGGACTCTTCATACTGCTCGATCAAAACACCAAGGATTTCGAGTTCATCCCCTTCTTCTGTTCCAGCCTTGGCTGAAAAAATCGCCTCCATACGATGAAGAGCATCCTTGTAATCCAGCTCGGTCTTTATTGGTTTAATTTCCATAACACACTCTTTTCTAAATTGTCGTTGCATCTATGGTATCGTATTCAGCATGAGTACCGACAAAGCGGATGAATACCTGCCCATAGTCAAAATTAATCATAGTACTCAGGCGATACTTATTGCCTTTTGTGTTAAACACTACCCGATTGTGGTTTAGAATACTCGCCGAAGGGTAACGGCGCTTAAGAATATCAGGCGACTGCCAGCATGCTTTTTCGGCTTCTTTAAACCAGGCTTTCAATGGCTGTTCAGCATCTTTATGCCTCATCCAGAAGTCTACGAGTGTTTTCCGTGAAATGACTCTCAACTCTTCATGTGGATATCGTTTGCCTACAATATACAAAGTTCCCGAATCGGGAACAACGGCATTCAAGGGAAATATTCAAATGCGGCAGGGAATTGTAAAGCTGAGGGTTGCAGTACAGAGAAATATTGAGTTCGGCGAAGGGTTGAGACTATAGGGAATGGGACTTATAAAAGATTGGGTTGGTGGGGGGAGATCCCTCACGGGAGTTCGGGTTGACGAAGGGGCAAATTTGAAGCAGTATGAGGATTATTCTCCTTTGTGTGAAGAATATTCTCCATAACTTACCCACACAGAATTCTTTAGCTCAGCAATACCGGCATGAACGGTGAATGGCACGCTTTATGTTACAATAGATGTAGATCGACAACTTATCGTCATGAAGTCCTATGAAAAAGCGTCTGGTATTTGCCTTACTTATCCAGTTATCTCTTATACCTGCACTCGCAAAGTCGGCAGAGGTGAACGGCCCGGCGGAAGATCTTTCGATCCTTGTCAGCACTGCACTCACCAACAACCCCGAACTGAAAGCATCAGAAGCGCGCTGGCAGATGTTTGCCAGTAAGGCCAAGCAGGCAAAAGCACTCGATGACCCGATGGTGATGTTCAGACTGCAGAACATGTTGACCCGCCAACCGGGAGTTTTTAACCTGGACCCCACATCCGCCAAGGTAGTCGGCATATCGCAGCAACTCCCCTTCTGGGGAAAGCGGGG
>CAIPYV010000077.1 GCA_903869365.1 uncultured Chlorobiaceae bacterium | reverse complement strand
GGATACCGGGATAGGGATCAGTGAAAAAAATATTGAATACATCATGCATCCTTTCTATACCACCAAAGAGTCGGGAAAAGGCACTGGACTTGGTCTTTCGATAAGCTATGGAATCATCAAGGAGATGAACGGGGATATCAAGATTGAAAGCAAGCCTATGAATGGGACATGTGTGCATATTACGCTTCCAAAAACCATCACTGGTGTGCGGTTATTGAAATAACATGGAGTCAGGATGCAATGCGCTATCGTTATGCGGTTGACGATGCTGGAAGTTCTTCGGTTGATTGCATTGAAACGATTTTGTACTCCTTCTTGTTGTACAGACATTCGATATACTCTGTACCAGTCAACCATTACAGTTTGTATTTTTGGTATATTCCATCAATGGGGTTTTTTTCTTTTAGTTGAACATCATGAACGAAAATAACATGCGTAAAATCTTATGGGAAAAACCTGAACTCAAAGCGTTGTCAATGAACGGCGCCATAGGTGCTGACGATAATTGCAACTCTGGATCTTCTGTAGCGACAGTTTGTAAAACAGGATCTATTGCTGGTAATAACTGTGAAAGTTCGGGAATCTCTGCAAGAGGAAATTGTGAATCTTCGGGATTGTCTCGCGGAACAGCTTAATTAAGGGTGACGGGTGGAATTTCATAAGGGACGGAAATACCGGTTGTCTTTTGGAACTTCGGCTGTATGGGATCTTTCGGCGGAATCTCAGGTACAGGGTTGGATTGACCATTTTGCGGAAATTTTGACGTTGCCTGAGTGTTATGATGAACAGGATTTGTTACTGCATTGCAGAAGAGCACGGAGGCTGGATTTTATCGGACACCCGGAATTATTCGAGAGCGGTGCACCTGCTGAGAGTCATCTTGAATCGCTGCAGACAATCCTGCTGAACACCTCCTCTGGCGGTGATGTTACTGCTTATATTGATCATGGCGGCGACATGAGTATTGCAATGATCAATATGTGTCGCCTTCTGTATCCTGTCTACCGCTCGATTATCAAATCCGGCGGTGTGCCTTTTCATGCTGCCATGGCTGAACATGAGGGTAAGGCATATCTTCTCGCCGGAGGAAGCGGCACGGGTAAATCGACCTGCAGCAGCAGGCTGCACGGTGAATGGTTAAGCCGCTGTGATGATGAGGTGCTTGTGGTCTGTGAACCTCATAATCGGTACCGTGTCCATCCTATGCCTACATGGAGCAGTTTCCTGAATGGAGGTATGGGCAAAAAATTCTGGGATGTCTCGCTCGGAGTGCCTCTTGCTGGAATTTTCTTTCTTGAGCGGTCGAAAGATCGGGATGCGGCGGTACCTTTATTGAAGAAGGCTGAAAATGCTGCAGCAATGAATGCTTCTGTACTGCAGATATGGCAAAAGTATTCAAATTTTTCTGAGAGCGACCAGCGGAAAGAGATGCACTGTCTGATCTTTGAAAATGTCTGCCGGATGGCTCACCATATTCCTGCCTACAGGCTTTCTGTCACCCTTGATGGTATGTTCTGGGTTGAAATGGAAAAGGTAACAGGGAGATCTGAGGTAGAAAACAAGAAGGACTTACAAGTGTAATCCTGTAAGTCCTTCTGTTATATGGTGCGCCCGGGAGGACTCGAACCTCCAACCCATTGATTAAGAGTCAATTGCTCTACCATTGAGCCACGGGCGCATATACTTTTATTTTGCAGGCAACACTGGTCGAGAGGGTGTTGCTGGCAATGTTTTCCCTTGAGCTGGTGCTGCAGGGAGATTTTTCTGAAGAACACTTTCAGTTGCAGTTGCTGCTGTTTTTTTGCCTGGCAGAGTGAACTGTGCAATAAAACAAATGACCATGACAAATCCTGCGAGCATGCCCGTTGTCTTGCTTAAAAAATCACCGGTCCTTCTTACACCAAGCGTTTGAACAGTTCCGAGGCTGGACATACCACCGGTAAGCCCGCTGCCGCTTTTAGGACTCTGAAGCAAGATGGAGCCTATGAGCAGAATGGATGCAAGTAAACCGACAATGACAATAAAAACATGCATTTCCAGCCGCTTTAATAAATTTGCAAATATCGTATCTTCATACGATGATGGCCATAATTTAGTAACTTTTTCAACATATCCAAATCGTGTTTTCAGATGCAGGAAAAATAGTTGTTGCTGCTGGCCTGATCATCGTTGGATGCGGCCTGCTTCTTATGATTTTTGAGAGTGGAGCATCATCTCGCTGGTTCAACTGGTTTGGAAGCCTTCCTCTTGATATTACCATAGAGAAAAGTAACTTCAGGTTTTATTTTCCATTAGGCTCTTCTCTACTGCTCTCTGTGCTGGTGAGCCTTTTGCTGTTTCTTCTTAACAAATTTATCCGCTGATCTCTTCATGAATGAAATAACAGATAGTGCGCTCCGTAGCGTAACGGTAACGAGAACCACAAAAGAGACAGATATCTGTGCCACTCTCTCTCTTGACGGTACAGGAATAAGCTCCATCAGGTCTGGAGTGGTGTTTTTCGATCACATGCTGACCAATTTCAGCAGGCATTCGGGATTTGACCTGGCGATCGAATGCAAGGGGGATCTTGATGTGGATGATCATCACTCTGTTGAAGACATTGCCATTGTGCTTGGAAAAGCTATCGCTGATGCGCTTGGCGATAAACGGGGGATCCAGCGCTATGGTTGGTCGATCATCCCTATGGATGAAGCTCTGGCTCGCTGTGCCGTTGATCTGGGGGGAAGAAGTTATTGTGTCTTCAATGCAACGTTCAAACGGGCGGTCATTCAAGGGTTTTCAACAGAGATGGTGAAGCATTTTTTTGTTTCACTTTCAGAAAGTATGAAAGCCAATATTCACCTGTCGATTCTTGATGGAGAGAATACGCACCACAAAATAGAGGCTCTGTTCAAGGCTTTTGCTTATGCGATGAAAGCTGCTGTTGCCGTAACCGGTTCCGGGATTGCATCAACCAAGGGAAAGCTTTGAGCTTTCCCTTCAGGGGTTGAACACATTTATTTTGCATAGGCTATTGAGCGTTTTTCGCGAACAATAGATACTTTGATTTGTCCGGGATACTGCGCTTCTGATTCAATTTTGCGGGCTATATCATGGGCAAGAACATCTGCCTGTGAATCGCTGACATTATCTCCTTCAACAATGACCCTGATCTCTCTTCCTGCCTGCAATGCATAGGTTTTCAGCACTCCTGGAAATCCCTTGGCAATCTCTTCGAGACTTTCAAGACGTTTCACGTTGCCGTCGGATGTTACGGCTCCGCGGGCGCCGGGCCTGGAGAGGGAAATAACATTGGCGGCATCGATGAGGTCGGCTATTGGTGACTCTTTACCGACATCGCCATGGTGTGCCGCAATGGAATTGAGCACAAGAGGAGATTCGTTGAATTTTTTCATGAAGGTCATTCCTGTGATTGCATGAGGTTCATCGCTTTCCGGCAGAACAAGTCCGATATCATGCAAAAGGCCGGCACGCTTGGCAAGACGGGAATCAAGCTTGAGCTCGGCTGCCATAAGACCTGAAAGCATGGCAACTTCACGACTGTGCTGCAGCAAATTCTGGCCATAAACTGTGTAAAACTTCATTTTACCGATAAGCGCAATCACTTCTGAAGGCATGTCAGAAATCTGGAGTGCTGACAGCGCTTCTTCTCCGGCACTGATAATGACATCATCAATCTCCTTTTTGGCGTCTTCGAAGGCTTTTTCGATAGCCACGGGATGAATGATTCCGTCAACAAGAAGTTTCTGGAGGGTAAGCTTGGCCAGTTCGCGGCGGAGGGGATCAAAACAGGAAAGAATAACAACCTCTGGTGTGTCATCGACAATGATATCGACTCCTGTGGCGTTTTCAAAGGCTTTAATGTTGCGTCCTTCGCGTCCGATGATACGGCCTTTGAGTTCATCGCTCTGAATATGAACAACTGAGAGTGCGTTTTCAGTCGCCTGTTCAAAAGAGATCCTCTGTATGGCGGTCAAGAGGGTTTTTTCGGCAAGACGGTTCGCCTTCTGCTCAGCCTCTTCATGAATCTGATGAATGGTTTCAGTCGCTTCCTCTCGAGCTTTGGCAACCATATTGTTCATCAGCATCTCCCTCGCCTCTTCTGCCTGAAGGTTGCTGATGCTTTCAAGGCGCTGATTCTGTTCTGCAATGATCCGTTCAAGCTCTGCCGCACGAAGCTTGACCTGCTCTGTAGTCTGGTCGATCTCCTTGCGCTGATCCTGAATTTTTCGTTCGATATCCCTGATATCCTGACTCTGTTTTTTCAGCTGGGCTTCCTTCTGCTGAGTCTGCTTCTGGAGTTGGTTGTACTTGTTGTTTTTAATAACAACTTCCTGATCAAACTCTCTGCGCTTCTTTTTCCACTCCTGGTTAACTTCGCTGACTTTAAGTTCCTTGTACTCGTTAGCCTCTTTTTGGGCTTCCTGCACTATCTGTACCGCACGTTCCTCGGCTTCAAGCACTTTTGTCGTTCCGATCCGTTCAAGAAAAAAACGTCCGATAAAAAATCCCACCACAAAAAAAACTACCGAAGCAAAAACAATTAAAAACAGGCTTATCACTATACCCATTAAACTACCTCCATTTTCATGCTCTTAAGAAATAAGAAGCACCGTTTAAAACAAAAAAAATCCGCACCATTGGTTGAAGTGTGTAAGATTCAAGAACCCGTTATAAACGGTGGGTGCTTCCTTCAGATTTTTTGCTTCCAAGGGAACAATGTTTCCACTGCTCTTGAAGAGTGAACGACAAGGTTCAACAATTCAACAAGGCCTGCAATTAAAAAGAAGAGTCTGGCTCCCTATTCTTTGGTGTTAGTTCTTTTACTTACAAATCACTTCTATCAGCTGGTGCGGATATTTCTTCTCACTTAATGTAACGGTTTATTACAGATTTTGCCCTAAAAAATCATTGAGTCTGGCAATGTTCTGCTTCAGCGAAGCCATTTCTTCTTCAAGTTCGATCTTTTTTTCTGCAAATGAAATTGCAGCAAGAACTGCCAGTTTCGCAGACTCAAAGGTTGGAGCTTTTTCTGCAAATAGTCGCATCACTCCATCGACATCCCGAGCAGCCTTTTCGGTCAGTTCACGTCTTTCGACCCTTAAAGGATAACTGTCGCCATAAACATTTACATCAATTTTTTCCATCTCATCACTTTACAATGCCTGATTGTTTCTGAGTTCCATTTCTATTTTCTGCAAAAGCATGACTAACTTATGTTTTACCTGCAGTTGCTCTGCATAGGTAAAAAGACCTGCTGAACTGCCGTTTGACTCCATTACTGTGGAACCGACACTTCCAGGCAGCTTGCATGACCTCAAAATATTTTGCAGACTTGACAGTTCAGATCGCAATACATCATTCTCTTTCCGGCACTCGTTCAACCGGGCAATGAGGAGTTCAATATTTTGCTCAAGAAGGTTGAAATCAACCTTGATGTTCTGCCCATCAAAATCATGCATAGAACAAAGAGTATCAGACTTGTCGAATTACCGCACCAAGCTTACTCTCGGCATTACTGCCGACTTTTGAAAGAATATCGCTGATTCTTTCATCCTGCAATGTTCCCGTATAATCAGCAATTTCCAGTGAGAGTGCAACACTGCGCTCTCCGCTATCGTTATTGTGGCGCTCGAAAAGATCAAACACACATACATCCCTGATTAAAGAGTCACTTGAACGCACAAGCTCTACGAGTGACTGAACGGTTACTGACGGCGGCAGAACAAGCGATACATCCCTCTGAACAACAGGAAATCTGGACGGTGGGACATAGGTAACATCCGGACTGAAACAGCATTCCAGAACCGCTGCATCAATTTCAGCGATATATACGTCCTGGCGAATGTCAAAAACATCCAAAAGGTCTATAGCAACCTGCTGAACCACCCCCACCCTCTGTAAACGGGTCTTTCCCTTTTCTGTCAGTTGCACATCAACAGTGACAGTTTTGTCATTATAAATATTCACCACTGATTTATCAAGCAAATTCAGCTTCTCGAGGAGCATCTCGACAGCACCCATAAGATCATAAAAATCAGACTTTTCCGGCGACAGGTTCCATATTCTGGGAAAACGGCTGCCCGTCATGGCGAGAACAAGATATTCCTGCTCCGTGTAGCTCTCAAGAAGCGACTTGCCAACCCGCTCACCCTCTGGAAGAGTCTGGAAACCTCTTGCAACCTCAAAGAATTTTAAATCTCTGTTTCCGTGGCGGATATTATGGCTGATAACCTTGAGAAATCCTGGAATCAGTCCCGGCCTGAGCACTTCAAGCCCTTCACTGATTGGATTAAGAACTCCTACCAGCTGGTCACTGAACAATCCTGCCTCTTCTCTTTTCATCAGGGGATTGGTAAGAATTTCCCTGAAGTTTAAGCCGACCATAATGGATCGTAAGAAATCAGGGAAAAACTCCGGGGAGTTGCGGGACTCCGGGTAGGTGGTCGCCATCTGCCGGGAGGGTTGAATATTGTCGTAGCCATGGAGACGGGCAATCTCTTCAACCAGATCAATTTCCGCGGCAACATCCACCCTGTATGAGGGTACCTTGAACGTTACTGATTCTTCGTCTGTTCTATAGAGAGAAAAACCGATACGTTCAAGCATCTCGACCATATCGGCTGCACTGATCGAGCTGCCGAGCAGGGCGTTCACCCTCTCTGGCCTGAGGACGACCTGACGCAGATCGGCAACTGCACTCCCCCACTCTCGCGTATCATCAATCGTTCCTCCGGCAAGTTCAAGAATAAGTGCTACAGCGCATGCTGATGCCATTTTTACATTACCTGGATCTACTCCCCGTTCAAACCGGTATGAGGAATCAGAAGAAATACCAGCTTTTTTGGCCGATTTCCTGATCATGGATGGATCGAAATATGCTGCTTCAAGCAATATATCGGTAGTGATATCACTGACTGCCGAATCAAGAGCTCCCATGACTCCGGCAAGAGCTACCGGTTTTTCGCTGTCACAGATAACCGGCATTCCCGGCTCGACATGGCAGACCTGCTGATTGATTGCTGCGAACTCGGCATGCATATCGCTTCGAACCACGACTCTCCCGCCAGCAAGCTTGCCGAGATCGAAAGCATGAAGTGGCTGACCAAGGGCATGAAGAATATAGTTGGTACTATCAACGATGTTGTTCTTTGGCCTTATATCGATGCTTTCAAGCTTTCTGCAAAGCCATTCGGGTGACGGCGCAACTTTTATGCCGCGAATAACCACTCCAGTATAGTAGGGACATGCCGCTGCATCCTGAACTTCTACCAGTGAACTGGTTGTTGAGAATGCAACGTCGGTCTGCTTCGGATAGTGTATTTTTTCGTGTCCTGCGAGCTCCCTTGCAACGCCAAGATGGGAAAGTACATCAGGGCGGTTGGGTGTTACTGCAATATCAAGTACTACATCACCTTTAAGGTAGCGGGCAAATGGTTCTCCGATTGTGCATGTCGGCTCAAGCTCCATAACGCCTGAATGGTCTCCGGATAACCCAAGTTCATCAGCTGCACAAATCATTCCGAAAGAGCGTTCGCCGCGAATTTTTGATGCCTTGATGGTCAGGGTCTCTCCATCCGGAAGTTGAAGCTTCGCTTTCACGGTTGCCACCGGAACGAGCATTCCTGCTTTTACATTGGGTGCTCCGCAGACAATCTGCAGAGGTTCTTCACGGCCGACGTTAACTCTGCAAATCGTCAGTCGTTCGGCATTGGGATGAGGCTGAACCTCTTCGATTCGACCGACAACAACAAGGTGATCGGGAAGCGTGCGCTCATGAACCTCTTCGACTTCAAGCCCGAGAAACGTCAGCTTTTCAACAAGTACAGGAGTATCGGGAGAGAAGGAAGGAAGAAAATCTTTGAGCCAGTTGACAGATATTTTCATAGGAAAAGGAAAATCTGCATTCATGAATGAAAAAAAGCCCTGAGCCGGCAACGAACAGAGCTTTATAATGTACAAGTAAAGTGTGACCCCAACGGGATTCGAACCCGTCCCGCCACCTTGAAAGGGTGGTGACCTAACCGCTAGTCGATGGGGCCAAAAAACATGGGTGAATGAGGGGGCTCGAACCCCCGACCTCCAGGGCCACAACCTGGCGCTCTAACCAACTGAGCTACAATCACCATAGAAACGCTACGGACTTCTTTTTGTGCGCCCGACTGGACTCGAACCAGTAACCCTCAGCTTAGAAGGCTGATGCTCTATCCATTGAGCTACGGGCACAGCATCAATCATCAGAACTTCTCTTCTCTCTGTCGGGGTGCCGAGACTCGAACTCGGGGCCTCCTGCTCCCAAAGCAGGCACGCTACCAACTGCGCCACACCCCGTTTCATAACATTAGAAGGCTTTTAATATACGACAAGAAGATTAACTTCCAAAAATAATTTTATAAAACAGTGCTGAGAAAAATAAGGCTCAACACGCTTCAGAATAACGGGATAGAAGAGATGCGTGAACGATGGATGATAAAAAACTCCTCAATGATCCGCTTGAGATCATCATGGCACAGCATCTCGATTGCCTCGGCGGGTGTAACGAGCTTTCTGCGCCGATCATGCATTTCATCCCACTCATCAAGCATGGTTTCAATGAACAGTGGATAAACCTGAACCGAAAACGATTTTCCGAACTTGCGATAGCGGTACTGGCCGGCTTCTTTGTGATGCACTACCCCTATCAAACCGGCTTCTTCATAAGCCTCTTTTGCGGCTGATTCTGATGGCGACAACCCTTTTTCGACATATCCCTTTGGAATAATCCAGCGCTCAGATTTTCTGGACGTAATAAGCACCAGCCTGTTGTCAAGAACAGGAATAACACCTGACTGCTTAAAAAATCCCTTATATCTTCCAGCCATAACTATACAGAGTGATTAATCGACCGACTCGCGTCATGCCACGCAAACATCTCTTGAACAATGCACGAATATGCATGCCGCAGGTGTAAAATACAACTGAATTCGGTATTTAATTACTTCTCTCCCCTTTAATTGGTCTCTTTAGTTTTATAACTTCTTCTTTGTAACATAAAAAGATGACAAGACCAAGGTTGATTTCAGAACTCATAACCATCGGAAAAACATGAAAGCAATCATTCCTGTTGCCGGAGTAGGCAGTCGTTTACGCCCACACACCCTTTCGAATCCAAAAGTATTGCTTAATGTGGCAGGAAAACCCATTATCGGCCATATTATGGACAAACTGATTGCATCAGGCATCGATGAGGCTATTGTCATCGTCGGTTATATGGGTGACATGATTGAAAAGTGGCTTCGGAAGCACTATACCATCAAGTTCACCTTTGTAACCCAGAAGGAGCTGCTCGGGCTTGCTCATGCCATCTGGATGTGCAAGCCTTACGTTGTGGAGAATGAACCTCTCTTTATTATTCTCGGCGATACCATTTTTGATGTCGACCTTGAAGCTGTTGTGAAAAGTCCGTTTTCTACCCTTGGAGTAAAAGAGGTTGCGGACCCCAGACGATTCGGAGTCGCGGTAACCCGTGATGAAAAAATTCTGAAACTGGTCGAAAAGCCGGACACTCCGGTCAGCAACCTTGCCATTGTCGGCCTCTATTTTCTGAAACAGGCTGGCTCGCTTTTTTCCAGCATCGACTATCTGATAGGTCAGGAGATAAAAACAAAGGGGGAATACCAGCTTACCGATGCTTTGCAACTCATGATAGAACGGGGAGAAATATTCACAACCTTTCCGGTTCATGGCTGGTACGACTGTGGCAAGTCGGAAACCCTGCTTTCAACCAATGAAATTCTTCTTCAGGGTAACCATTCAGAAAAAAAATATACGGGGTGCATTATCAACAACCCTGTGTTTATTGCTGACAGTGCCATTCTTAAAGACGCCATTATCGGTCCCAATACAACGATAGGAGAACAGGCAACGATTACAAATGCTATTATAAGGGATTCCATTATCGGCAGTGAGGCTCGGGTTGAGCATATCACGCTCGAACACTCAATCGTTGGGAACAATGCTTCTATTACAGGATCGCCTCATAAAATAAATATCGGCGATTACTCTGAAATACGTTTAGGATAAGAGATTTTTTTGCATAGAAGAGAACGATTGCTTACATTTTGATCGTATTTTTTTGGCATCCCCATTACCTATGGACACGGTGCCGCAAGCTATAGACGGGTTTAGCCCCTGAGCTTGTCGGAAGTTTTTCCGTGTCCAGTCGTTTCCCCGTGAAATTATCTCACTGAAAAACACGCCGTTACTACAGTTTTCTGTTGTTGTTACTGTATTTGTTTAATCACAAACTTATTGAAATATGTCACAGAAAAGGTATTTTTTTACCTCAGAATCAGTATCAGAAGGACATCCGGACAAGGTTGCCGATCAGATTTCGGATGCGGTTCTTGATGATTTTCTTCGTCAGGACTCCAGTTCACGTGTTGCCTGCGAAACCTTTGTCACAACAGGCCAGGTTATTGTCGGTGGTGAAGTTACCACAAAAGGAACTGTTGATATCCAGACCATAGCCCGTAAGGTTGTCAGCGAAATCGGCTACACCAAAGGCGAATACATGTTTGAAGCGAACTCATGCGGCGTTCTTTCGGCTCTGCACAGTCAGTCACCTGATATCAATCGCGGTGTTGACCGCAAGGAAGAGATTGCTGATGAGTTTGACCGTGTCGGTGCTGGCGACCAGGGTATGATGTTCGGCTATGCATGCACTGAAACTCCTGAGTTGATGCCTGCAGCTATCCAGTTTGCTCAACAGCTTGTCAAGCTCCTTGCTGAAATCCGCAAGGAAGGCAAGATGATGACCTACCTTCGTCCTGATGCAAAAAGTCAGGTCACCCTTGAATATGAAAACGACAAAGTGGTCCGAGTTGATGCTGTTGTAGTGTCAACCCAGCATGATCCTGAACCGGAAGAGATCAGCGAAGCAGCATGGCAGGAGGTTATTAAACATGACATCATTGAACATGTCATCAAGGTTGTCATCCCTGATTCCCTGATCGATGCAAACACAAAGTTTCATATCAACCCTACCGGACGCTTTGTCATCGGTGGTCCACATGGCGATACCGGCCTGACTGGCCGCAAAATCATTGTCGACACTTATGGCGGAGCAGCTCCTCATGGCGGCGGCGCCTTCAGCGGTAAAGATCCTTCCAAGGTAGATCGCAGTGCAGCTTATGCATCACGCCATGTTGCGAAGAACATTGTCGCTGCCGGCCTTGCTGACAAGTGCACGGTTCAGGTCTCCTATGCCATCGGTGTCGCACGTCCGGTATCGATCTATATCAATACCCACGATACGGCTAAACATGGCCTGAATGATGCCGAGATTCAGGAAAAAGCTGAAGTGATTTTTGATCTTCGTCCTGCAGCCATCATCAAACGGTTCAGCCTCGACAAACCACAGGGCTGGAGCTATCAGCAGACTGCCGCCTACGGTCATTTCGGTCGTGATATCTTCCCTTGGGAAAAAACTGAAAAGGTTGCTGAGCTGAAGAAAGCATTCAACCTGGCCTGAACAATCTCAATCTATTAAAACCAAGAAACGATATGACAGTTGCTGAGGTGCTTGATTATAAAGTAGCGGATCTCTCACTTGCTGAATGGGGACGCAAGGAGATTGAGATTGCTGAAAAAGAGATGCCGGGCCTTATGGCTACCAGACGGAAATATGCTGGCAAGAGTCCTTTGAAAGGCGCCCGTATTGCTGGCTCGCTCCACATGACCATCCAGACAGCCGTACTTATTGAAACCCTTGTTGACCTTGGTGCTGAGGTTCGCTGGGCAAGCTGTAACATTTTTTCCACTCAGGACCATGCCGCTGCGGCTATCGCAAAAACCGGTGTTCCGGTTTTTGCGTGGAAAGGTGAAACCCTTGAAGAATACTGGTGGTGTACACGCCAGATCCTTGAATTTGAAGGCGGAAAAGGACCGAACCTTATTGTCGATGACGGTGGTGATGCGACACTCCTGATCATACTGGGTTACAAAATCGAAAACAACCCGGAACTGCTCGAAAAAGCTCCTGGTAATGCCGAAGAGAAAGCTCTCTACCAGCAGTTGAAGGAGGTTTTTGAAGAGGACAAGCAGCGCTGGCACAAGGTTGCTGCAGAAATGAAGGGTGTTTCGGAAGAGACGACTACCGGTGTTCACCGCCTCTACCAGATGCTGGAAAAAGGTGAACTGCTCTTCCCTGCCATCAATGTCAACGACTCCGTTACCAAATCAAAGTTTGACAACCTCTACGGATGCCGTGAGTCACTTGCTGACGGCATCAAGCGGGCAACTGATGTCATGGTTGCGGGTAAAGTTGTTGTTGTGCTCGGTTATGGAGATGTAGGGAAGGGTTCTGCCAGATCGATGCGCGCTTATGGGGCTCGTGTGATTGTCACAGAAATCGATCCTATCTGCGCACTCCAGGCGGCTATGGAGGGCTATGAAGTATCCACCATGGATGAAGCTGTCAAGGAGGGAAATATTTTTGTTACCACAACCGGCAACAAAGATGTCATTACCCTTGAGCATATAAGGCAGATGAAGGATGAAGCTATTGTGTGCAACATCGGTCACTTTGACAATGAGATTCAGGTTGAACAACTCTATAACTATGCCGGAGCAACAAGACTGAATATTAAGCCTCAGGTTGATAAATATACGTTTGAAAACGGCAACTCGATTTATCTTCTTGCTGAAGGACGTCTTGTCAATCTGGGTTGTGCTACCGGTCATCCTTCATTTGTCATGAGCAACTCCTTCACGAATCAGACACTTGCTCAAATCGAACTCTGGACAAAGCCGTATGAGATCGGTGTCTACCGTTTGCCGAAAGAGCTTGATGAAGAGGTGGCAAGACTGCATCTTGAACAGCTTGGTGTAAAACTCACCAGACTTACCAATGAGCAGTCGGAGTACATTGGTGTACCGCTTGATGGGCCATACAAACCAGACCATTACCGCTATTGAAATTTGCGGATGTTTACTGAACACAAAAAAGCAACCCGAAAAGGTTGCTTTTTTTGTTTGCTGGGGCGGCAGGATTCGAACCTGCGGATGTCGGCTCCAAAGGCCGATGCCTTACCACTTGGCGACGCCCCATTGTACAATGACAACGGCTGCCCTGAATCATAACCGGTGCCGAATATACGCACAATATGAGAAAATCACAACCACTTACCGATTTACCTGTCAATTTCGAGTGCGGGCTGAAAACTATTCTCTCAGGAAAACTTCAGGCTCGTTTGGGTTCATGAATCACCCCTACTTCCATAGACTTGGTGTTACACGAGGTAACGCTTATCTTACCGCTTAATCTCCGCCCGATGGCTACAACAAAAAATGCCAAGTCAATGACAAAAATTAAAATCTGTGGAATAACAAGGCTTCAGGATGCGCTTGAAGCATGCCATGCCGGAGCAGACGCCCTGGGTTTTAATTTCAGCAGCATCAGCCCTCGAATGATTGATCCGGAACTGGCAAAGAGGATCATTAAGACCTTGCCGCCGTTTGTTCAGACTGCAGGTATTTTTGTTGATCAAACACCTGCAGAAATCAATGCTCTCTGCCGATTCTGCAAGCTGCATATTGCACAACTTCACCATGACCACTATACCCCTGAAGAAGCGCGATCCATTAAAGATGTAAAAATAATAAAGGTCTTCCGGCCTGCAGAAAACTTTGCCGTAGAAGAGGTCACGGCTTTCGCCAAAGAGAGCGGCATCAATACTTTTCTGTTTGATGCGTACCGACCGGGCATGCCGGGCGGTACGGGACACAGCATCAAGGCTTCTCTTGCCTCACGTATCTTCAGTGAGCTTGGTAACTCCTGCTACGCCATTCTGGCTGGAGGGCTGAACGAAAACAACGTGGGTGAAGCCATTCGCTGTGTCCATCCATACGGCGTCGATGCGGCAACTGGTGTTGAAAGCAGTCCGGGTATCAAGGATACCGTAAAAATGAAAGCCTTTATCCGCGCAATACACGAAGCGGCTGATTAAACTCCTGAGAATGCTTTTACCTGTCCCCAAATCAATTCCGAGGCTGTTTCCGGCAGTTCAACCGTAATCAGGTGTCCGCAGTCAGGTACACAGACATATCTTCCATTCCTTGCATACTCTTTCAGCTTTTTGGTATTCTCGCTGGTCATGATCGTATCGCCTTCGCCTGCGACAAACAGCATAGGGATATCAACGCTGCTGACCATATCGGGCACTGATCCGGTAAGCTCGAATGAGGTTATCTGGAGAGTTGTCTGGTCGATAGCTTCTGGCGCACAGAGTCCGAGACTTTTAAATCCAATGAGAATATCATGGAGCATAACGGTATTCTTCGAAAGGACAAGCCGGGCAAAAATATAAGCGGGAAGCCACCATGTCAGTTTTCTCAGAAGATTATTGAAAACAAAGGTAATGGTGGTAGAGGCTGCTTTGTTGATAAACTCACTGTTGTGCAGATATCCGAAATTAAAAAACGTCATTGAGCGAATAAGCTCGGGATGAACCCTTGCGTAATCAAGAGCAACAAATGGTCCGAAAGAAAAAGCTGCTACATGAAATTGTCCAAGCCCGACTTTGATAACAAGCTCATTGAGATCATGTGCAAAAAAATCGATATGATAGTGGTTTTTCGGATCATTATCAGACCATCCATGTCCACGCATGTCATAGGCAATTGTTCGAATCCCCTTGTCATTGAGGTAGCGTATCACATGATGCCACCACATCCACCAGCAATCCCAACCATGAATCAGTACCACGGTCTGAGCGGCATCTTTCGGGCCGGAATCATGATAGTGATGAACAATACCATTCAATTCAATAAAGCAGCTCTTCTCCATTAATAAAAGCTCGTAGGATGCACGTTTTACAGCTGCATTGTCCTGGGAAGCCTGAAGTTCGAGAAGTTCCTGCCGATAACGAATAAATTTCTGTGTAGGGGATGACTCTTGATGTGGCATAACGCATATCGGCTGTGTGTGTGAAGAGAGATATGGTCTTAGTGACTATGAATATACAAAAATATTGACCATGATCAGGAAATGTAACGAAACATGAGCAAATTTCTTATTTGCTTCGGACTGAAGCAGTAGTGAAAATTTTTTCACATTCACGCCTGATTATTTCCTGCTGTTCGAGAATAAGTTCTGGATCAACCGTAAAATGGTTAAGCAGCAGCGAAAAAATCTGGATGGATGTTTCAAATTTTTCGGTAACAACAACATCTGCACCGGCTTTGTAAAGGGAGGCGACATCATCAAGGGTTCTGGCCCTTACAATGATGAAGGCTTTTTTATTGATCTCACGGATCATCGTAATACTTTTCCCGATTGCTGTTGCATCTGAAATACCGAGTACAACTGCACGAGCATGATCTATTCCTGCCCGAAGCAGTGCTTTTTTATCTGTACAGTCGCCGTAATAAATCGGTTCACCCTTGTTTCTCATGCTTTTAACCATATCCCTGTCAATTTCAAGTACCGTATATGAGATATTGGTTGCATGAAGCACCGCTGCCACATTCTGGCCATTCAGACCGAAACCGATAATAGCGGCATGAATCTCGCCCGCACAAATAATGGTACTGTCAGGAGGTCGTACAGGAAGGGCGGATGAATCCCTTGATACAAGCGGAATAAACCCGAGTGCAGGGACCACCTGATCGGCAAAACGGGGAGCAACAGCAATCATAGCGGGGGTAACAATCATGGTGACCACACTGATAGCAAGCATAGCCTGGAACACCTCATGATTGATAAGGTTGTTCTTTAAACCGGTCTCAGCAAGAACAAAGGAGAACTCTCCGATCTGGGCAAGCGCCATTCCTGCCATCATGCTGACTCTCAATGAGTTGCCAAGAGAGAGTGAAACACCGGCGACAATCAACCCTTTAACCATCAGCACCAGAAGAGCTATGGTGACAAAAAACGGGAGATTGATCATTTTGATGTCGAGCAGCAGCCCTACAGATATAAAAAAGATGCTGCTGAACGCCTCTCGAAAAGGATCGATGGTCACACTTATCTGATGACTTTCGTCGGTACTGGCAATAATCATACCGGCGACAAATGAACCAAGAGCAAGAGATAGCCCTACCAAAGAGGTCAGATAGGCCGCACCGAAACAAATAACAAGTGCCCCGATCACCAGAACTTCCCTTGCATGGAGAGAGGCAATAAGACGAACCATTTTCGGCATGAGCAACCTGAAGCTGATAAATATGCCGGTTGCAAACAGCACAATGATACCAATTTTTTTTGCCAGGATTTCGAAAGTGGATGCGGTCTCTGGATTCAGCAAATTAATGCCGATCATCAAGGGAACAATTGCTATGTCCTGAAAAATCAGGATCCCCAGTGCTATTCGTCCATGCGGCAAGGCAAGCTCTTCTCGGTCTGTTAAAATCTTCAGGCATATCGCCGTACTGCTGACCGAAAAGGTAAATCCAAGAAATGCCGCGGCTGAAAGTGTAATGCCTCGATCGATGACGAGCATAAACCAGTAGGAAAGAAAGCTGATTGCCAGACCAGTTACCAGAATCTGGACAATACCGCCAACCAGAACAATTTTTTTCAGTTTTTTAAGGTCATCAAGTGAAAATTCAAGGCCTATCGTAAATAAGAGCAGAATCACACCAAGTTCGGCAAGGGTTGAGATCAGTTTCTGATCATAGACTGCGGCAATACCTGATGGACCAAGAAGGATACCTGTAAATATCAACCCGATGACCGGCGGGATTTTCAGACGCTGAAAAACCAGGATAATAGCCACTGCCAGTGCTCCGATAAGCACCAGTTCACCAAGAAAATCAAATTCATGCATGGAAAGAGAGTGCTGCGTAGAAAGTATAGAGTTACAAGAAATACAACTTTATTTATTTGTCGCATATATCGTTATGAAGAAATATAAACGTACGGAAAAGTAATTTTTTCAGGACAAGAAGACAAATAAATAGTTGAACGACAAGTTTTTATGCCGTCCCAATGGGTTTGGATTTGTTGATAGAGTAAAGGAGGGAAATGGGGGATAAAGCCAGACCGAATAGAACTTCTGCCTGGCTTATTTTATGCTAATGTTATTCCAGAGAATAGCCTCTGCTGCTTAACCATTCTTTGGATCCAGGTTCGTTAAGGTGGGCGGCCATTTTATAGTCAGCCAAGGCTCCATCTTTGTCTCCCATAGCGCCTCTTGCTGTTCCTCGATTACTGTACGCTAAACCATAATTACGGTTTAACTCAATCGCTCTTGTGTAGTCTGTTATGGCACCAGCATAGTCTTTTAACGCTGCTTTAGCATTTCCACGATTATTATACGCCAAAGAATATCTGGGGTTAAGCTGAATTGCCTTGGTGTAGTCTTCTATCGCACCTGAGTAATCTCCCTTTTGAGCTATTTCAATACCCCGATTAGAGTAGGCGAGCGAATTCTTTGGATCAAGCTCTATCGCTCGGGTGTAGTCGGCTATAGCTCCAGAAGTTTCACCGCTCGTGCCTTTTACGATGCCACGATGAAGATATGCGTAACTATCATTTGGATTGAGATCAATGGCCCTGTTATAATCCTCAATAGCTCCTTTGAAATTATTTGCTTTAAACTTGGCTGCAGCACTTGCATAAAGACCTTTTGTATTCTTTGCCGCGTAACCTGAAGGAGATAAAAGTGTTATAGCCATAACCGCTATAACAAGAATCATTATAGAATTTTTCATTGGGCTGCTCTAAAAAAATTTTACATTATTTTTTACAAAACACACATCTCCATAAAACCTATCTTTGTAACTTTAATGCAATTTTTGCGCCAAAAATCAATGACATTAGAACCAAAGACAATCTAATATATTATTATATATAGAGTTATTTCTGTATATATATTTCTTTTTCTTGTTTGGAAAATTTTTATCTGTAACACCTATCAACATAAATTGAGACACCAATGAGACAGTTTATTTTATTCAAGGGTGAGGATAAGCTTGTTTTTAAAAAAAATCTCTTACGAGGTATTGTGACCACTCGATTGAAATGATATATTTGCTCTTATAGCGGGGTTGGTGTAACTGTATTTTATTTCTTAAGTTGAGGTTCATTTACCCTTCCTTGTAATCCCACCTCAGAACCGAACAACATAAGATGACATTCTTTTCCTTTATTTTTTGACATTACTCTTATTTGGAAGCAGGAGATGAATTTTGATTTTTGCGATATTTCGGAACATACTCTTTCAATAACAGATTCTTTACTTACTAGTAACATGCAAACTCAATTCAACCTTCATTATTGGCTTTATGTAACAGCCCTTATCTTCAGTTTTGAATTTCTCTCTCTTTCAAATGCTGCAGCCGAAAGTGAATGCAAGGCTTTTTTTGCTGCTGAACAAGCTTCAGATCATGTTCGGCTGGTGGCTGACTGGGTGGTCAACTCTCATGATAATCATGGAATGCCATTTGTCATACTTGATAAAAAGCAGACGAAAATCTTTGTTTTTGATGCCGATGGCCAAATTTTAGGAACAACACAGGCGCTTCTTGGCATGACGGTGGGTGATTATGATACGGAGGGTGTCGGCAACAAGAGTCTTGCCCAGATTCCTCCGCAGCATCGGATAACCCCGGCTGGAAGGTATGTAGCTCATTTAGGTAAAAACTTACATGGGGGGCTGTATCTGTGGATTGATTATGATGCGGGTCTTGCAATTCATGCTGTTGTTAACGTCCCCGGCCAAAAGCGTCTGGAACGATTAGCGTCACAGGATCCCAAAGAACACAGGATTTCATGGGGATGTATCAATGTCCCTGTGAATTTTTTTGATTCCCTTATTTGTCCGATTTTTAAAAACAAGGGATTTGTCTATATACTTCCTGAAACGAAATCTCCAGTCGATTTTTTTGGTATAACATCTGCCAATTCAATATCAAAAAACGAAGCTACTTCGGCAGCGAAATCCTTATAACTACCTTATAAGATCAGCCAATACACCTATGCGTTATTACCATAGCCGGTGGAAAAGAATAACTCTTTTATTCGTAGTGTTGACTTTTTTTTCGTTAACGGCAGCGGCACAGGATAAACTGCTTTTTTCAGGTTTTGCTTTTTCCGGCAACTATGAAAACAGAAATGAACTCTACCCATATAGCTCAAAAGTTGAATTTCTAAAAAGTGAAAACGGTCAACCGCTGCTTAATAAAGTTTTTTATGAAAAAATAAAAACCAGGCCTCATGAAGAGGCAAGAGTAACAACCGAACTGGGGAGAATCGGTCAAGGCAATCAAATTACTGTCGCATTTGCCCTTACCTATGAGAAGGTTGAATATATGGAGCTGGATGGCCATCTGCTTTTATTTCTTGGCATAAACGCTAATGTTCTGGCTTTTGACAGGGCATCAAAACAGTTGATTGCGGCTTATCCTCTCAGGATACGATATCATGATACCGTCAATCAGAGGCTGAGTGATGAGCAGATTGTGACGTTGTTCAAAAAGCTTTATTTAACGAACGAATTAGGGATCAATCCATTTGATGAATGGCTTAACAAGTTTGCTGATTTACAGTTTAAAGGACGCCATACAAAATATCTGCAGGTTAAAAATATAGATATTGAACCTGAAGCATTGAAAATGGTTACCGCTAATAATCAAAGCCCGAAAGCTCTGAAAAATCTTATTGCCAATGAATTAGAGTCGTCAATTGCCTCAACAAACAATATTCCGATTATACCTTGGAGCCCCGGTGAAGTTGTCGGAAGGGTTATGGCTTTAAGGTTCTGTGACGGAAATACCTTTACGTTAAACCTGCCAAATCCTGATTATGAAGTTGACTTTTCTCTTCGTGCTTTCCGTGGGACAGAAGTTGATGGGGCTTACTCAAAACAAAAGATCTATCGTACCTTAGGCACAATTAAAATTTTCCAGCCTGATGTAAAAAAATATCTTTTCAATGAAAATATCTATAACACTCAAATTGTAACTCTTGCAAAAGCTTATGATGCAAGAATTGAAGATTGGGAACAATATAAAAAAACGTTAAACGAGTTGCTCTATGATACATCAAAACAGTTTTCTAACGTAAATTCCAGCTGGATTAAAGAGCATGCTTCAAGAGGTGCTGAAGCTATTGACAGCTTTCGTGATGCTTCGACAATAATTGATCAATTAAAATAACCTTATTATAATTATGAGATGTAAATACTTCTTGCTCCTTGGTGCTCTTTCGCTTTTTATTTCTGAGCCCTCCTTTGCCGAACCAATGAGGTCAACTCATTCGCTTTTCACTTTTTTATTTATGGCACGAAAAGCAACATCCATCACCCAGTTTGATGAAAGGAGAACTGACGTTCGAGTACGAAAAAATACTTCGCCTGGTTCCCTTGGTTTTGTTTCAGGCACTCAGGTGGAGCAAACTGGCGGGAGCACTCTAAGAAAAGCAGATGCCGTTACCTATGAGGTTACGAGTTCACAGGATATTGATTCGGCTATGGGAGAGGTTTTGACTAATGCAGGAATTGAGTATGCGGCATATGATGATGTCATGATCAATGGTGGTGGCCCTGACCCGGCAGTTATCAAACCGGAATTTGTCCATAAAGATGATTTAAGTGCGCAAACAAGAGCAAAAATTATTAATGCGTCCAGAAAGTGTGACGTCCGCTATTTAGCCACGGGAACTATTGATATCGGAGTTAATGATGTCGATCCGGTATCTGGAAACAGGCGTGTTTATGTTTCTGTACGGGCAAATCTCTGGGATATCAGTACCACTCTTCCGAGAAAGGTTGGTTCTGTAGGTCCTGTTCAATTTTCTGGTTTGGGACCGGACCAAAGCGTAGCAAGCCGTAATGCGCTTATTGTTGCCGCTAAAGAAACAGCATTAAGCCTTGTTGATCAACTGAATGCCAAAGGTGTTCGATAACATTTTACCCTAAAAACAGATAACTCATCATGAAGTTAAAAACACTGGTTCTCGTTGGAGCCTCACTGTTGGTCGCATCGCCGGCAAAGGCGGCATTCGGTCTGCCCGATATTGTCATCAGCAGTGACTCCCACGGCGGAAATTCACAGGTCAGAGAGGTTGTTCATGATTGCAGAAGGGCTTTGCGCAACTATCTTGAATCTCAGTACCTTATTATCGATGCGTTAGACTTGAAAGAGGAGTTGGCTGCAAGAAAGGCCACGCTGAAATTTGCTGAACAAGGGAGTGCTGCAGAATCAGATGATGACATGATAGCAGAATCAAATGCTTGCAGTGATGTTATACGACCACGTATTGAGTCAAATAAAGCTCTGGATGCTGAGCATAAAAAACTTGCGGGTCATGCTGCACTGAAATATGTTCAAGCGGTCATTGAGACAAAAAAAATGGTTGGTGCCTTAACAAGTATCAATACATCCTCCATAGGGTTCAGTGAGGTTGGCCCTGTGTTGTTTTTAGTGAGAAATGTTCCGCCATTAGTTTCAAATGCTGTTTCGACAACTGGAAAGCTGTTGAATTATTTATCAGCAAATAAGGTAGATGTAACGGAGGCAAATAAAGCTGCAAGCGGCCTCGGGGTATAAAAAACCTGTAAATTAATTACGAAGTCATGATAAAAACTCAATCAGTAATAACGGCCGTAGCATTGATAGTGCTTATTATGTCAGAGGTCAAGGTCTCCTTTGCAGACGCTGCTTTCTGGAGAGAGAAAGATCGTGAAGAGGCCGCGATTCAAGAAGAGAAGCACCAGCAGAAACTTGAGATCATGGATGCTAAGGCAGATGCTCAATTACGGCAGCAAGAAGAGAAAACTGAACAGGAACGATTACGATTAGAGCGGGAAGAAGTTCGGCTGAGGGAAAGAGAGTTACGAAATGAACGAATGCGCCCTCAGAATAACTATATCATTGTTGAACCATAAGCTGCTTTTTGATTTAATAACTTTTGAAAAAAGGAGACAAACAATGAAAAAAATATTCTGGTTGGTGATTGTAATTGCTGGAATGATTTCTGGCATTCCAAATGGCAGTATTCATGCTGAATATAGAGATCGTGAACCGGAACGATGGGATCGAAGGGAGCACCGCAGGGAGCGGGAAGAACGATATGATCGAAGAAGGATGGAAGAGAGGCGTGGATATGAACATTATGATCGTCGAGATCGCGGAAGCAGAGATCGGGATGACAATTATGGTCGTAAAGCTGGTAGAGACAGAGACAGAGATAATTTCGATCGTGGCAGAAATCATGGACAATCCAAACAAGATGGCCAGATGAATACCAAGGATCAGTCAACTCAAGATGGAAAAAAAGGAGGTAAAAAAACAGCAAAATAAAGAATGCTCGAGGAAATGATTCGAATAATTTACCATCAGAGATTAAAAGTCAAATGTTACCAGGAGACACATAATGAAAAAAACATTCTGGTTAGTGATTGCAATAGCAGGAATGCTTCTCAGTATTCCTCAAGGTAGTTCTCTGGCCGAACCTCGATTTGAGATTCATTCTCGTCCTGACTTTGTCTATTTGCCGGAGCAAAGGTTTTCTATATCAGTCGATGGACCTTATAATATGATATTGGTTGATGACTTTTACTATCTCCATCGTCATGGGGAATGGTTTACTGCAAGACACTTCCGTGGGCCATGGCATTTCATTTCGGAACGTGATCTGCCGCACAGGCTTAGAAAATATAGCTGGGAAGAAATAAAAGAGTTACGTGATGCTGAATATCGCCGGCATGACCGCGGTTACTGGGAAGACAGGCATCGGCATGATCGTGACCGATGGGATCGCTGAAGCTGATGTCAGGAAGCAAAATGTATAACGTTAATAATAAAAAAAGCGTGTCGTATTTCAGCCGAGATATGCTGCCATTACGCCTGGGTTCTTTGCAAGCTCCTTGCTGGGGCCTTCCAATACAACACTGCCACGCTCAATGATATAGGCGCGGTCAGAGATAGCGAGGGCGATCCTTGCAAACTGCTCGGAAAGCAGGATGGTCATCCCTGAGGCATGGAGTGTGCGGATTGCCTCAAACACCTCTTTGACCACCACAGGTGCAAGGCCCATTGAAGGCTCGTCGAGGACCATAAAGCGTGGCTTGGCCATAAGGACACGCCCAATGGCAAGCATCTGCTGCTCTCCGCCTGAAAGGCTCCCCGCCTGCTGCAATCGGCGTTCTCCAAGTCGAGAGAACATGCCATAGATATGCTTCAGGTCGCTGGAAGCAGCCCGCCTGAAGGGACCGAATGATGGCAAGCGCGGATAGGCCCCAAGAAGAAGGTTCTCCTCAACCGTTAGCGGGCCGAACACGCGCCGTCCTTCGGGACACAGACAGAGACCTCTTCTGGCGACTTCACTGGCTGGAAGCCCGGTTATCTCTTTTCCATCAAAAGAGACCCGCCCGCTACGCGGTATGAGAAGCCCGCAAAGGGCTTTCACCAAGGTACTTTTACCCGCACCGTTTGCTCCGACCAGTGCAACGCAGGAGCCTTCCGCAACCTGTAGCGAAATCCCCCGCACGGCATCGTCACCGCTATATCCAGCGTGCAAGTTTTCAACATTCAGCATAATTGTACCTCCGTTTCACCTTCAACATTTGCTTCCTCATCATCTGATCCAAGATATGCCTCAATCACCTTTGGATCACGACGAATCTGATCCGATGTTCCAAGCGCAATCAGGCGTCCTCCATCCATGACCGCAACCCGGTCACACAGTTCGGCAACAACGTCCTGGTGGTGTTCAATAAGCAGAATCGGCAAACCGGCACGTTTAATCGAGGCGACCAGTGCAACAAGACGCTCAATATCAGGCTTGGACATTCCTGCTGCCGGTTCGTCGAGCATCAGGATACGGGGCCTTGTGGCAATAGCCCGCGCTATTTCAAGAAAACGGAGGTCTCCATAAGAGATCTCTGAACAGCGTTGCCGAGCCTTCTCTTCAAGACCTACCGCGCGAAGCCAACCCATAGCTTCCGATTTCCCTCCGTCACGTTGACACACAACAATTGATTCCAATGCCGTCAAGCCTGAAAAGGATTGCAGATTTTGAAAGGTGCGGGCAGCTCCGGCTGAGCATGCCGACATAAGACTACCGGGCACCGGTCTGGTACCGGCAATTTCTACCGTTCCAGAGTCGGGCGCATAGAGTCCGGATACCAAATTGATAAACGTTGTCTTTCCCGAACCATTGGGTCCAATCAGCCCAAGAACCTCATCTTGACCAATATCCAACGTTATATTATCCACGGCTCTCACCCCTCCGAAAGATTTGCTGAGCTTCATGACGTGCAAAGGCAGGGCAACGGAGATTCCCGCAGACCTGATTCCTCCTGATGCAGGCGGCAAGGGATCAGGCGTAAAGCGTATCAGTCTGTGCACCATCGAAGCAATGGCTCCGGCAAGTCCGTCAGGAAGACCCACGACTGCGGCAAAAAGAAAAAGAGCAAATATCCCTTTACGCCACTCTTCCACGTTGGGTGCAAACAAAGAGAGGGCCAGGGCCAAGGCCATTGCTGCAGCTGGAGCAGTGACCGCAAACTGGGGAATCCTACGAGATATGAGTGCTCTGAAAATTGGAAAAAGGGTAACAATACAACCGAAACTGACAAAGCTTGAAAAAAGAGTCCGGTTCGAAAGCAGGTTAGGCAACATGGCCACAACCGCAGCTCCTACAAATGCACCCCATTGGCTTCGGCGACCTCCGAACACAACACCGAGCAGCAGCATAACCATCAAGTCATATCCGAAGGCTGCCGGCTGCAGGTAGCCGAAATTCAACGCATGTAACGCACCGGCAAGACCGGCAAGTGCACTTCCCCATGCAAAAGCCAAGACCTTGTGGCGTAAAGTGCCTATACCCAAGGCGTCTGCAGCTGTTGGAGAGTCGCGCAAGGCCTCAATAGAGAGTCCAAAGCGAGATTTAAGCAGAATCTGAGAAACCCACCACGCCACAAACAAAACCAGCAGACAGAGCCAGTAATAACCTCTTGCATCAAGCTCAACCGTAAACAGGGATGGCCTGACAATCGAGAGTCCAAGGGCTCCATTGGTAATTGATTCGGACTCATTGAGAACGATGACCGACAAGGTAGCGAAAGAGAGGGTAGAGAGAGCGAACTGAGGGCCTTCCAAACGCAGGGCTGGCAATGCCAATGCGGCACCAGGGAGCAGAGCCGCAATAATTCCGGCTAATAACGCCAAAGGAAAAGAAACCCCTGCCTGGACGGCCAATGCTGTCCCATAGGCACCGAGACCAAAAAGCGCAGCCTGGGCGAGGTTAACCTGTCCAAGGTATCCAACGGTTGCATCAAGGCCGATCAGAAGTATTGCGTAAACAGCCATCAGGGTAAGCAGGCCAAGTGCATACTGACCTTGCCAGAGAGCAGGAAGAGCAGCAAGTCCTACAAAAAGGGCTATACGTACGATTCGTTCCGCGGTAGTCTCCCTGAGACCAATAGAGACACGGGCAAACATGGCATCCCCCTTAAACTTTACGGATAATTTTTTTACCGAAAACACCCTGCGGTCGAATAGCCAACGCAAGAATAAGAAGAATAAGGCCTGGAGCTTCGCGCCAACCGCTGCCGAGCACATAGCCGGAAAGATTTTCTGCCGCCCCTAACGCAATACCGGCTATAAGAAGACCAAACCCGCTGTCGAGACCTGCAACCACCGCCACAGAAAAGGCTTTCAGAGTCAACGCAGCCGCCATGGTGGGTCCGACAGTTGTCACAGGACCAAGAACCGTTCCTGCAAATGCTGCTGCAGCCCCTGAAACTGCCCATGAGAGAGAGATCGCAGAGCGTGAACGAACTCCACAGAGCTCGGCGGCTTCAGGATCTGCACTGACTGCCTGAACAGCTATACCTGCCATCGTATAGCGCTTGGCAAGCTCAACAAGCGTCATGATACCCAATGCACCCGCTGCGATAGCCAGTTCCGGCCAGGTGACCGAGATTCCGAAAATATCGAGTGCACCGGTGGGCCATGGGGCAGGAAATGCTCTGTCTTCTCGTCCCCAGATATTCTCCACCGAAGAGAGAGCAAACAACCCCACAATAATCGTGAGCAGAATCCATCCTTCATTATGCTGCTTCAAGGCCAGCCTGACCGCAACACGCTCAACTAACCATCCAAGCGCTGCCCCTGCCACCATCGCCCCCAACACAGAAACCCAATAGGGAAGACCGGTACCGGCAAGGGAAATACCTGCAAAAGCGCCAAGCATAACCAGTTCGCCCTGCCCGAAATTCACTGCTTTGCCCGCGGCATAGGTCAGCTGAAACCCGTAAGCCACAAGAGCATAGGCCATGCCCATCAGTCCTCCGCCAACAGCCATCTGAGCAAGAGCAATATATGTTGCGTCCATGATTGCCAGTTACACACCTGTTAAAGAATCCAGACTTATTTGGCAGTTGTTCCCGCCAACACAAATTTTTCTGACGGATCAGCCAATACAACCCGCCCGTTCTGAACTTTACCCATAACGGTGGTTGCCCTTCGGAACGCCTCATGTGACTCAACATTCGACGGATTCCACGTTGACCATGGTTTTTTCCAGTCTGCGATGGCTCCTTTGACAGTCACTTTGAGGTTCTCTAATGAGAACTTTATTTTGGAGGGAGTAGTAGAACCTGCCTCATGAATAGCTTCAGCTAACAACAGAGCAGCATCATAACCCTGCGCTGCAGAGACTGGAGAAGGTATCCTGGTAACTCCATAAGCCTTATGGTAGGCCTGAATAAATGGTTTAGCTCTAGCTATCGACTCATCTTCTATAAACGTTTGCGGCATCAGAGCGCCATTGCCGGCGGCTCCTGCTGTATCGATAAAATTGCTCATCGACAAGGTCCATCCGCCAATCATTGGAACTTTGAATCCCAGCTTCTCCTTGCCAGCTGCTACAGCAGCCAGCTCAGGCCCTATACCCCATATCAGTATCGCCTGCGCACCAGCTGACTTGGCTTTCATAAGCTGCCCTGTCATGTCCTTGTCGCCAATGGCAAACTTCTCAACCGATACCACTTTCAGTTTGCCCCTCTGTCTGTTGATCTGCTCAATAAGGTCGTCTCGTCCAGAAACACCATAATTGGTTGCGTCGTGCACTATGGCAACATTCGTGAAACCAAGCTTGAGAGCTTTTTCAACCACCATCTGTGCCTGAATGCCGTCATGTGAGGCAAAACGGAAAATCGGCAAATCTTTCGTTCCCGCTTTGCTCCACTGTGTCATTGAAGCACTGCCTGCAGCCGGGGTGATAATTTTGACAATTCCTTTTTCGACATAATATTTATCTCCCATTACGGCAATCCCGGTGTTAACCGTGCCAATGACGGCTGAAATATCTCCCATTGATGATATTTCCTGGGCTACAAGAGCACCGCGGTCATTCTTGCCTTCGTCGTCGCGTTCGATAAGCTCAATCTTCATCTTTTTGCCACCGACATTGATACCACCGTTTTGGTTAATCTGGGAAATGGCAAGTTTGGCTCCATCCCTCATAGAGACACCCATAGGCGCTGACCCCCCTGAAAAAGGTCCGGTGATGGCAATTTTGACAACATCGGCGGCTGTGACGACCGTGGAAAATGAAGTCGCAAGCAGAAACGCAAGAATGGAACGGGATGCATTCATGACTTTTTTCCTTTAGTTTAAGTGATATTGCTTTATTTAAAGAGTATATTTAATGTAACTTAATCGAGAAATAAAACGATACAATATAGCAAGGAACGTATTATCTCTTGCTGTCTTGAATGACTTTACTGTGCATATCACTGGTCAGAACCTCAATACGCTGGCTCAACTCTTTTACCAGTTCGGTTAATTGAGTGTTCTGTTGAAGCAGCGCCAGAAGCTGTTCGGATTGCTGTACCGCATAGGTCTGGCGCTGTTCGCTCGCCAATGCAAGAGCTTCACGATGCTGTGCATCTGCATCTGCATGGGCTTTGTCGCGGTCAGCCTGTCGTGTTTGTGCAAGCAGGATAAGCGGAGCGGCATAAGCGGCCTGCAGACTGAACGCAAGATTGAGCAGGATGAACGGATAAACATCGAACTTGGTAAGTCCAAAGGCATTCAACCCAATCCAGATGGCAACGATGGCGGTCTGCCCTACGAGAAAAACAGGGGTTCCGAAAAAACGAGCGAAGGCCTCGGCTTTCAGTGAGAACCAATCGTCTCCAAAGACAGAGCCAAGATGAAGATGCGGCAGATGAAATCTGAAATAATTATTCGGCACAGGAGTGGCTGGGATAGTATTCAATTTTTTCGGGACTGTTTCCATAGGTTTCTCCTTGTATAAGCACATGTGTTACGGAACTGCAAAACATAAACGGTATCTGCAATCAGGCGAACGGATTTTCCTGACAGGGCTTGCCAAGTGATTTCGCAAGAGCTTCGTGCGTGATCGTTCCTTTCCAGATATTCAGGCCTTTAGAGAGGCTGGGCATCATCACCATGGCGCTCTCAAGCCCGAAATCGGCAATTCTCCTGATATAGGGCAGTGTCACCCCGGTCAAGGCTTCTGTTGAGGTTTGAGGATATGCTGCAGGCATGTTTGCCACACAATAATGTACAATTCCCTCTTCAACAAAAACAGGATTTTCATGAGTTGTCGGTCTGCAGGATTCAACACATCCTCCCTGATCAACGGCAATGTCGACAAGAACAGCTCCCTGCTTCATCGTTCGCAGCATTGCCTTTGTAACAAGCTTTGGTGCCAAAGCGCCGGGGACAAGCACCGCTCCGATAACCAGATCAGCCGTATCAAGCTGCTCTTCAATATGGAGTTCGGTCGAATAGAGCGTATGAACCTGAGAGGGCAGTGCTGATTCAAGAAAACGCATTTTTTCCTGATCTATTTCAAGAACGGTCACGTCGGCTCCGAGTCCTGCAGCTACTTTAGCGGCATGCATTCCGGCTGATCCGCCGCCAAGAATGGTCACTTTCCCTGGCAGAACACCTGGTACTCCACCCAGCAGTTTTCCTTTACCTCCGTGATGATGGCCAAGATAAAAAGCGCCCATGAGAACACTCATTTTTCCGGCAATCTCACTCATTGGTGCAAGCAAAGGAAGACGACCACCATCCTGAACGGTTTCATAAGCGATAGCCGTAACCCCTGAATCAAGTAATTTGTCTGTCAATGCTGGCTCTCCGGCCAGATGCAAAAAGGTGAAAAGCATGAGCTCTTCACGAAAAAAGCGAAATTCCTGTTCAAGTGGCTCCTTGACCTTGACAACAAGGTCACTTTTCCATACCTTTTCGGCTGAAGAGGTCACAACAGCACCTGCGCGGCGGTACTTATCATCACTGAATCCACTGCCTGCACCCGCGCCTGCCTCTACAACAACCCTATGACCTGCAGCAACAAGATTACGGACTCCGGAAGGAGTACAGGAAACCCTGTTCTCTCCGGACTTGATTTCAACTGGAATACCTATATGCATAGATTTTGCTTTAGCGTTGAATGATACTTTTAGTGGTACACCCTAACAAGAGCCAACTATCGGGCAGCCCTCGGCTTATCAGACCATCTTTTTGAAGTGGCCTTTGCAAAAGGTTTCGGCGCAGGGTGACCCGAATTTCCTCTCCCTTGCTGTTTGGGTACTTTGACCGGATGATGATCAAGCAATGGAAAAGAATGAGTGTCAATAACAGGAATTTTTTTTGCTATCAGTTTTTCAATATCACGCAGATACTCTTTTTCTTCGGCATCACAAAACGAGTACGCCGTTCCTTTTGCTCCCGCTCTTCCCGTTCGGCCAATACGATGGACATAGGTTTCCGCTATATTGGGCATTTCAAAATTGATGACGTATTCAAGATCGTCAACATCAATACCACGTGCGGCAATATCAGTCGCGACGAGGACACGGGTATCCTGTGCTTTAAAATTTTTCAATGCGCGCTGACGGGCATTTTGTGCTTTGTTTCCATGTATCGCCTCCGCAGTGATATGGTGCTTCTGCAGAATTTTGACCACTTTGTCGGCACCATGCTTTGTCCGCGTAAAAACCAGAGCCGTTTTTATGACTGGATCTCTTAAAATATCAACCAGCAAGGCATTTTTATTTCCTTTGTCTACAAAATAAACATATTGATTAATAATATCTACCGTTGAAGAGACCGGAGTGACCGAAACATGGGAGGGATTATGCAAAATTGAGGCGGCAAGCTTGACAATTTCAGGGGGCATAGTGGCAGAAAAGAAGAGTGACTGCTTTTTTTTGGGAAGTGCTGCCAGAATCCTTTTGACATCGTGAATAAAACCCATGTCGAGCATGCGATCCGCCTCGTCAAGAACAAGTATCTCAACATCACGTAAATTTAAGTGCCCCTGATTCATGAGATCTAAAAGTCTGCCAGGGGTTGCAATAACAATGTCAACGCCGCGAAGCAATGAAGATGCTTGCGGGTTTTGATTCACGCCGCCGAAAATCACCGTATTGGTTAATCCGGTGTGGCGACCATACGCTTTAAAACTATCGCCGATCTGGATGGCCAACTCTCGAGTTGGTGTAACGATCAGGCTTCTTATTTTCCTTTTTTTCTCATTAACCTTGTTGGCACTGAGAAGCTGCAGAATGGGAATGGCAAACGCTGCTGTCTTCCCTGTACCTGTCTGTGCACAGCCAAGTAAATCACTCCCTTGTAAAATAATCGGTATGGCTTCTGCCTGTATCGGTGTTGGAGTAGTATAACCTTCTTCCTGAACTGCTTGTAAAATCGGATCGATGATGTTTAATGAATCGAAGAGCATAGAGTATCTGAGTAGAACTGATTATTTGAATAGTTTTGAGAACATAAGAACGCCTTTGGACGCTCTTCTCTTCACGCATGATCCCTGTCAGCATGAAAGAACATCTGGCTCAAGGGAGGAAAAAGGCGGGATTCTTCAATATAACGATTCCATTCATATCTTGCATCAGCATATACAAGCTGTGGGGTTACGACTGAGCGGAAACCCATGCAGGCACGTATTTCCAGGCACTTTTCATCTCCACATTATGAGTGTGCCAGAGAGGATCGTGCTTGCTGACCAAAGCCCAGAATGCTTTGGAATGGTTCATCTGAACCGTGTGGCATAGCTCGTGAATCATAATGTAACGGACCAGATGGTCGGGCAAAAAAAGCAGCTTGGTGTTCAAGGTTATCAATTGACGGGAGGTACAACTACCCCATCGGGAGTGCTGTAGACGAACCAATGCCTCGGCATACTTAAAATCTTGAGCCGCGGCAAGTTTCCCTAAGGAGGGAATAAGATGCTTGTGAGCCTGTCGCTTGAGCCAGGTAAGCAATTGACTGCGACAGAGTTCCGCATCTGCAACATCAGCTGAAAGAAGCAGCCTTCTCCCTCCGGCATCATCAACATCGAGCACTCTCCTGCCTTGATTATTGTACACAACACTCCACTTTTCATTGCTGTTGTGCAATGCAATAGTGTATGGCAGTCCATTTTCTGTCAAGGGAAGAGGTTCAGGGCGATGCACTTCAATCCTTGCCGCCGCCTGTTTGATCCACGCTTCGTGTCGTTGAAGAAGAGCGGGAAGATGCTTTTTATTAAACCCTTCAGGGAGTACAACCACCAGACCGCCATGTGGGGTCATCTTTAAGCGAGCGTTCTTTGCCCTTGAACTTACTTTGACCGTATAGGGCAGAGGAGAGTTCTCGGGCACAGAAGAACCATGATGTAACAAAGAAGAGAGCATCTGCAGCATATTGAGTTCTAAGCCTTCTCAACCTAACGCACTCTGCAAGTCAGCGATAAGGTCATCGCGATCTTCGATTCCTACAGAAAGCCTTATGATAAAATCAGTGATCCCTGCTGCCGCCCTGTGTTCACTATCCATTGAAGCATGGCTCATGGTCGCCGGATGTTCAATCAGCGATTCAACACCGCCAAGGCTTTCTGCAAGTGCAAAAAGCTTGGTGGCTTTCAGCACTCTGTAAAGTTCCTCAATTGGCCCATCGAGCTCAAAGGAGACCATACCACCGAAACTCCGCTGCTGTTGTTTAGCCAGTTCATGCTGGGGATGGGTTGGCAATCCAGGATAAAACACTCTCTTCACTTTTGGATGCTTCTGTAGAAATTCTGCAACTGCCAAGGCATTCCGCTCATGCTCACGCATCCGTACCACAAGAGTCTTGATCCCGCGAAGCACCAGCCAGCAGTCGAACGGCTGGGCACAGGTACCAAGGCAGTTGACAAGAAATTTAAGTCTGGCATCGAGATCCTCACTGTTCGACAATACTGCTCCGCCAACAACATCGGAGTGACCGTTGAGGTACTTGGTGGTGGAGTGAACCACAACATCAGCCCCAAGTTCAAATGGTTTCTGGCCGTAAGGAGAGAGAAAGGTATTGTCAACAATGGTTACAAGGCCTCTCTCTTTTGCGAGTGCTGAAACCGCTGGAATATCAACAAGGTTCAACAATGGATTGGATGGGGTTTCAACCCATACAGCCTTTGTATTGGCATTGACAAACGGAAGAAGATTGTCGGCGTCCTGAAGGTTGACAAAATGCACCTTGATGCCGAAATGCTCTTCAACGGTCTTCATCAGCCTTGAAGTACCTCCATAACAGTCGTCGGTACAGATAATCTCATCCCCTGAATGAAAGAGGTTCAGTGTGGTCGTAATCGCCGCCATACCGGTAGTTACCGCAACAGCTGAAGTGCATCCTTCAAGTGCGCAGAGCGAGTCTTCAAGTGCCTTGCGTGTCGGGTTGCCGCTTCTCGTATAATCAAATCCCCGGTGCTTCCCGATATCCTCGAACACAAAGGTTGATGACTGGTAAATCGGAGTCATAATGGCGCCGTATGCCTTGTCGGGCCCTACTCCGGCGTGGATAGTGTCAGTCTGAAAACTCATGGATACCTCGATTAAAAATTTAAAGATAAACAAAATAAAAAAACCCCTTCCCTGATGAGTCTGGAAGAGGTTTAATAGATAACTCTGTTTCGTATGGCAGCGCCTTGATCTGCACGCCTGTTTTGAAAAGAGAGGCTGAAAAAAGCTCTTTTTCACTCATCGTTCTTCAGCTTCATCCGTAAAAAACCAGATGTATAGAGTGCAGAAGTAGAATGTGGCACCGTGCTCTGTTTAACAAACAGAATCGGTTGTCAAGGCTTCATCGGGTCTATTCCCTCAGCCTTTCTTGATGACCAGCAATGTTTAATAAGAACAAATTCACAATCGTTAATATACGATTTTGCATGAAAAATACAATATGCAGACACGCTCATTCCTCAATTTGAAGCAATCTCTTCATCTCTTCTGTGCAGTGTGGAAGATTGACAGTACAGTAATCGTTTTGTTATCTGAAGTATAGACAACACAGAACGGTATATCAGAGAAGTACAGCTCCCTGGTATCTGTTATTTTGCCGGGCTTTGCGCTATTGGGCATATGCGGGCAACTGCCTGGTGATCTTATTGCAAAAAGGTGATGATGGTTTTTTTAGCTGCCCTTTTGCTGGTCTGGCTGATATAGGTTTCTATCTCACGAAGAGAATCTTTTGCCTCTTTAGTCAGGACAATTTTCAAGTTCTGCCTCCAATTCAGCAATAACATCTTCAATAGGGGTTACTCGACCTAATAGAGGAAAAGACATGAGTGCGAATTCTGTTGTGAGGGCGCGAATTGACGAAAAAACCAAGGCTGAAGCCGCAGTTGTACTGGCTTCCATAGGGCTCACGATGTCCGATGCCGTAAGGCTCATGCTGAAACGGGTTGTTGCTGAAAAAGCATTGCCGTTTGACCCGCTCATCCCCAATGCAGAAACCATTGAGGCTATTATGGAAGCGAGGCGCGGAGAACTCATAAAGGTTGGCTCTATAGACGACCTGTTTCGGGATTTAAATGCGGATGACCATGCGCTGATCGGCACACTGAATGATTGTCGTGATTGCCACGTTAAGCCTGATCTTATTCTGATCTACCGCAAAAAAGATGACTCCATAACAATGTGTGCCCCGAAATAGGTGCGACCATCTTCCTGAACTTAGGCTTCGATAGCGGTACCAGCTGCTTTCGCTTGGTGCATCTCTCGCACAGCTCCGAACTTCATGTAGTCAGGGAGCGCAGCTGGTATTTAGGAGTGGTGTGGTCAATAAAAAACCCGGTAGTTAGCCAGGCTGAATGTTATATTTCCTCACTAATTACTTTTTCAATGGTTCTGAGCAGTGTGGAAGAAAGACTGAAGGATGTTTATGTTTGCGCTGGTGCCCTGATGTCAGGGCTTGCTTTATTGTATTCAAAAGGATACATTATTTCTCATGAATACGTTTAAACAAACAACCGATTTTGACTCATGGCTGTCAAATCTCAAAGATAGAACAGCCAAATATCGAATCTTGGCTCGGCTAAAAAATGCCATGTTTGGAAACTTTGGTAATTGTAGTCCGGTCGGTGAAGGGGTTTCAGAGATGAAGATTGATGTCGACCCAGGTTATTGAGTATACTACACCCGAATGGGGGATACAACTTACTTTCTATTGGGTGGCGGAGATAAGTCAACACAGTCATTGGTTCAGGGCTCGATCTGGTCTATTATGCGCTGCAGTTCCGCTTTCATGGGTTCACTCTCCCTTTAGCTTCGGTGACAGAAACTTTCTGAAAAACACGCCCTTGCGCCCAGCGGTTACATACTTCTTTCCGTCCGGCCTGGTTCCAACGCGAGCACCTTTGACTCCGACCGATACGCCTATGCCTGACTTGGATAGGTTCAATCTGATCGGCCCGATATTTATGCTTTTTCGGATGAAGAATCCCATCACTCACTCCCGTTTAAGTTTCGCCTTGCCTGCAGTTTCGCAACAGTGTCCGGAGCGTACAATATAGCACTTCCGTATCTTTCCTAATCCTTGCCCTGAATGAGTATCGCTTCTGCCGTATAAACCGTGTTCCCCTTCTTTTGCGTACTGCCTTCTCTAAAGTTCTGGAGCTGCCTTCGTGAATACCCTGTCTGGCCTACCATTTCATTTTCAATCACCGTGAAGTCCATGTCTTTTTTTTTAGATCCCTGAATATAAAAGCCCCCATACGTCAATTTCGAGATCCTCTATCGCGTCATCATCCTTACTCTCAAGAACTGTGATCTTTTTGCTTTGATAATTGCTCAACCAGCCCATTTTTCTCTCCTGATGTATAAGTTATTGGTTCCAAGAGAGTAAGCCAGATGATCATCTGTTCTTAAAGCAATCCGGAACCCCGTATCTTCGTCCGGCCTGACTCCATCTTCCATCGGGTCAAAGGATCAACAAGGAAAAGAGCTCGCAAAGCAGGAGGCTCAGAGCCTGCATTCGGTGACAGCTCTTCGATGCGCTTCCGCAGGTGTCAGCACGCCGCTGGCGAATGGTGCTGAACTCTTGCGGCATGAATGACAGAACAGTTTTAAAAAAAATTGGTGTATTGCGAAGCCGTGACTTATTCAATTAAAAGCGAAGCCGTTCTGATGCACGAGCAGTGCTGAATGAACGAAAAGGGCTTCCCCTTGCCCTGAAGAGCGCATAATTCGACAAAAAGCGTTATAATGCACAATAATTCGACACCAACATTCATTTTTCGACACTTATGCCGAACACGATCCAAAGCATTTCCGATAGTGAGATCACCATTGATGCCAGCCGAAGATGGGTTGGTTATGCTGCACTGCAGCGCTCACTCGGTTCAGAGCTGCCGTTAAGGGAGCTTTGTGCGGTTGCGACCGGACATGTCAGAGGGAGTGTCCGGATGGAAAACGGGATACGTGTCTATGACCAGCGATACCGCCCAGAGGGCAATGTTGCAGGGCATATCTTTTTTGCTCTCAAGCATGAAACGCTTGACCTACTTGTTCTTAAAAGCATCCTCATCAAGCTCGGAGCAAAAGCAGTCACAGCGGTCCTTGCAACCTATCAGGGCAAGCAGCAAGCCCGAAGGCTCTGGTTTCTTTATGAATGGCTCACCGGCAAGAGACTTTCGCTTGAAGACATTTCACCCGGAGTGCGCTATCTTCCGCTTCTTGACCCTGAGAATTATTTCACCGGGCCCGAGAGGCAATCACCACGACACAAAATCACAAACAACCTTCTTGGCAACCGTGACTTCTGCCCTGTAGTCCGTAAAACAGAGGCGCTGCAAGCGTTCACCAGGGCCGCACTCTCTCTTCAGGTCGAGCAGGTCATGGGTAGAACCAGCCAGGATGTCTGGCGTCGTGCAGCCAGCTTTCTGCTTCTTGCCGACAGCCGCGCTTCATTTGCCATTGAGGGAGAGCGACCAGCCCGAAACAGGATCGAACGCTGGGCACTGGTCATTCAGCAAGCAGGGCGGCAGCCGCTCTCCCTCTCCGAAATCATGGAGATGCATGGCAAACTCATTCAGGACAACCGTTTTGTTGCAAGGGGGCTTCGCTCTGAAGGAGTCTTTCTTGGTGAACGCAATCGTGATGGCGAGCCGGTTCCGGAGTTCATCGGTGCACGACCCCAGGATCTTCCATCACTGATGCAGGGACTTCTGGATAGTCACCGCATCATGAGCGGCGGCTCAGTTGATCCTGTCATTCATGCCGCCCTGCTCGCATTCGGATTTGTTTTCATGCACCCCTTCGAGGACGGTAATGGACGCTTGCACAGAGCACTCGTTCATCATATTCTTGCCGAAAGGAAATTTGCACCTGCGGGTATGGTTTTTCCGGTCAGCGCAGTCATGCTTGAGCATATCGAGCAGTACCAGCAAGCCCTGCGTGACTTCAGCGCACCGCTCATGCCCTCTATTGAATGGCAGCCAACACCAAAAGGCAACATCGAAGTGCTTAATGATACCTCCGATCTCTACCGGTTCGGCGATTACACCGCACTTGCTGAATATCTCTACACCTGCGTCGAGCACACCATCACAACCCTCCTCCCAAAGGAGGTGGAATACCTGAGATGCTATGACCTTGCGCTGACATCAATCGGTGAGCACATCGACATGCCCGGAAACCAGATACGCGACCTCATTATGTTCATCACTCAAAACGGCATGAAACTCCCTCTTCGCCGACGCCACAAAGAGTTCGCTTCGTTGACTGATGCCGAAGTCTTGGCCATTGAACAGTATGTCGCGACGGCTTTTTCTCAGGATAACCACAGTGAATGATATGAATACCCTGTATTCAATCATTCACTGTGGGATCAAACAAACAACGTGTTTTCTGGCTTCCAGTAACGCCTGCATGAAATACCGCCAGCAGTATTATATTGCAGTTACCTCGTTGCTTTCGTCGTAACGATCAATGCAGTCGTGCTGGCTGTTCTTGGGGTTGTTGACTTTCGTTGAGACTGGATAGAGTGTGAGTGCACCGTCTTTTGATGGCAGCAGCAGCTTCCCTGCTCCGGGCTTGCTGGCATTGAGCCACTCTTTCCAGTGTTCCGGCTCAAGGATAACCGGCATACGATCATGAACGAATTTCATTTCGCTGTTGGCATCGGTGGTAATAATGGTGCACGACACAACAGGTGCGGCACTGGCGTCTTCTTTCCAGATGTCCCACAATCCTGCGAATGCCATTGGTTTGCCGTCAGCCCTTTGAATGTAGTAAGGCTGCTTTTTGCTCTTTGCTGTTTGCTTCCATTCATAGAAGCCGCTGGCAGGGATGATGCAGTGCGACCGGTGCAGCATGTGGCGAAAGTATGGCTTTATGGCGAGGGTTTCAGAGCGCGCATTGATTGGGCGGACTTTCGGCAGTGCTTTGGCCCAGTGCGGAATAACGCCCCAGTGTGCAAGCGTGAGGGTATTCTTGCTCTGGTCTCCCAGGAGAACCACAATATCGGTGTCGGGGGCAATGTTGTAGTTTGCTGAAAAGTCTATCTCTTGCTCCTCGACAAAAGGGAGTTCGTACTGGTGGAGCTGCTTGATGAAATCTTTTAGCTCAAAAAAAACGAATCGACCGCACATGGAGAAAGATGGTTTGCCGTTACTGGTTATAAAAAAACTTACGAAAATCATACAGACTCTCC
>CAIPYV010000076.1 GCA_903869365.1 uncultured Chlorobiaceae bacterium | reverse complement strand
GGCGCAATTTGAGCGGCGGCTGATTCAGGAGCGCACTATGGCGGGGCTGACTGCTGCGAGGGCAAGAGGGCGCAAAGGCGGCAGGCCGCAAACTGCTGGGGATGATGCGCGGGTGCTGATGGCGAAGAAGATGAGCAAGAACAAGGGCATCAGTATCGGGGAGATTTGCGGGACGTTGAAGATTTCGAGGGCGACGTATTATAGGTATTTGGGGTTGTAGGGAGTGGTTTTGTTTTGCGGATTTGAATTTTCAATGCGTTGAAAAGTTGTCTTCGCAGGGAGCCGTATATGAAGTTGTTTGCTGCTTCTGGGGAGGAGGTTCTTGCTCTTGTTATTGTTTTGGATTTTCGGATGCCGGGGATGAGCGGTATTGAGTTGGTTGATCGTGTGAAGTCTCGTTTGCCATGGTTGTTTTTGTCTGTGGTTATTGGGAAGTACTAAAATGTGAAACTGTTATCTTTTTGGTGTATTCCGATAATATATAGTATTTTCTTCAACTATGCATGTGCTGCACCATGTTTGCTTCAGTTGCAGAAAGCGACTCTCAGAAACCCACCCCCCAATGGCAAAAAAGCAGCACAGCATCAAATCCGAACCTTCTGCAGAGCTGCGCAAGCAAGCTGAAGCACGCTTGCACCAACAAAACCTCAGCGCTCAGGACTCAGCACTCAGCGCTTCAAACTCCCCCGAAGAGTTGAAACGGTTGATCCATGAGCTGGAGGTTCATCGGGTTGAGCTTGAAATGCAGCGGGAGGAACTGGCTTGCCAGAAGATTGAGCTTGAGGAGAGTCTTGGCAGGTTCACTGAGCTGTATGACTTTGCGCCTGTTGGTTATCTGACGTTGGGGAGGAAGAGTACTATTCTGCAGGCTAACCTGACGGCTACCAAACTGCTTGGTGTTGATCGCGCTTTGTTGCTTGGCATGCCGTTGAACAAATTTTTTGTTGCTGAAGCGTGTCCGCTCATTGATGTATTGCTTGAGGGTGTGTTCACCAGGAGAGTGCCGGGAGTCTGTGAGGTTACGCTTGTGGCCTCTGATCATGCTGTTCGTTTCTTTCGCCTTGAAGCTGCGGTGAGTGATACGGAGTATGCTTGCCGGATGATTCTGTCGGATATTACGGCTCAAAAGCTTGCTGAGGAGGGTTTACGCAAGAGTGAGCGGAACTTTCGTTCCATTGCTGAGCAAATTACCGAGGTTGTTTATGTGACGGACGCTATGGGTATTTTAACCTTTGTGTCACCGCTTATGGAGGAGGTTTTCGGGTATCGTCCTGATGAGGTTATTGGTCACTCTTTTACCGATTACATGGATGAAGAAGATATTCCTGAAGCCTTGCAGGTATTCAACAACACTTTGCTGTATCAGGCAAAGAATCTGGTTTATGCATTCAAGTTCAAGAAAAAAAACGGTTCGGTTTTTTACGGTGAAGTTCATCTGCAATATTATCAGGATCAGGAGATCTGCGGCATGATCGGTTTGCTCCGTAATATCAGTGATCGTAAACAGCAGGAGGGTATCCGTAAGCAATATGAAGAGTCATTGCTTGAAAACGAGCAATATCTCATGAGTATTTTCAATGATGTTAATTTCAGTGTTTTTATTGTTGATGTGCTGCAGGATGGTACTTACCGCTATAAGGAAAACGATGCGGTCAATGCGAAACTGATCGGCATCCTTTGTCTTGATTTTTCAGGAAAAACTCCGGAAGAGGCTTTTGGCCCTGAAACAGGTAAAGCAATCAACTTGCACTATGATGCCTGTGTACAAGGTGGCATCCCGATAACGTATGAGGAGTTTATCCCTTTCGATGGTAACGATATGTGGTGGGAAACCGCACTGAATCCTGTTCGTGATGCCAGTGGGCATATTTATAGAATTATCGGCACGACGACGGATATCACTGATCGCAAGCAGCAAAAAATAGATCTGCTGCAAAGTGAAGAGCGGTTCAGGGCGATGTTTGAGCAGCACTCTGCGATTCAGTTGATTGTTGATCCCGAGGCAGGTGCTCTTATCGATGCCAATCGGGCTGCAGCAGACTTTTATGGGTGGTCAGTTGAAGAACTTCGCATGATGAGTATCCATCACATCAATCCGCTCACTCGCGAAGAGTTGTTGGGTGTCATGAACGAAGGTATATCAAAAGGGATATATCAGTTTTCGTTTCAACACCGGAAAAGGGATGGCTCGCTTCGTCATGTGGAGGTATTCAGTAATCCGGTAATCATCGGTGGAAAAAAACTTTTTTATTCAATCGTTCACGACGTCACTGACCGAATACTTGCAGCGGAAGAGAGTGATCGCTTGAAGTCGGCATTTATCGCCAATATAAGTCATGAGATACGCACCCCCATGAATGGGATCATCGGCTTTTCTGAACTGCTTAAAGATCCTCATCTTACCGGAGAGGAGCAGGCTGAGTATATAGGGTTGATTCATCAGAGTGGGGAACGTATGCTCAATCTGGTTAATGATCTTATGGATATCTCCAAAATTGATGCCAGGGAGGTAAAACTCTATGAGTCCAGAACTTCGGTCAATCAGATCTTGCGTACTATTTTGGCTTTTTTCAGGCTTGAAGCTGAGAAAAAAGGATTGCGCTTACGCTGTACGGAAGGATTGAGTGACTCTGAATGCGTCATAACAACGGACAGCGGAAAACTGACCCAGATAGTGACCAACCTGATCCAGAATGCCTTGAAATTCACTGTAAAAGGTGGTATTGATATCGGCTACAGCAAAAAAGAGGAGATGCTTGAGTTTTATGTTATCGATTCCGGCATTGGTATTCCTGCTGGTAAAAAAGAGAAGATCTTCGAGCGATTCCATCAGGTTGATAACTCGCTGACTCGGAATCATGAGGGATCAGGCTTGGGGTTGAGCATTTCCAAGGCGTTCGTTGAGATGCTGGGCGGCACCATCGCTGTGGCATCAGTCGAGGGTGCAGGAAGTAACTTTTCCTTTACGCTTCCCTATAACCCAAACAAGGAGCACCAAGCTCAACGTAATAAGTACAAAGTACTCAGCACCCGGGACTCAGCACTCACTTCACCACTCACGACTATTTTAATTGTTGAAGACGATGCAACGAGCACACTCCTGCTTCAACGAAACCTGAAAGGCCAGAACATCACCATTATCTGTGCCGAAAACGGATGGGAAGCAGTAGAACTCGTTGAGCATCACCCAGAAATCAATATCGTGCTGATGGACATTAAAATGCCCGTCATGAACGGATATGAGGCGACAAAGCTGATTAAAGAGCAGCGGCCTGATCTGCCCATTATTGCGCAGTCTGCATTTACCTCAAAAGAAGAAAAGGAAAAAGCCAAAGAAGCTGGCTGCGATAGTTTCATCACCAAACCCATCAACAAGAGCGAGCTGATCGAGCTGATAAAGGTGCTGCTCGAACCGTAGCGGTCGGAAAGAAAGTGGAAAGTGGAAAGTGGAAAGTGGAGAGTGCTGAGGCAACAAATAGTGTTGTTCATCCAATAATCCTTAACGTACTTTAAAATCCGGTGCCTGAAGCGCCCCCCAAAAAAAATACAATTTATTTTTTCTGAGCAAGAGCCGAAGTGAAATTCTGCACTTAAAAGTTACGCTTTTTTAGCAAAATATACGAACAACACCATTGGGATGGGAGCACATTAACCTGACAGGTGATTACATCTGGCAACAGAGCACAGAATGGTAGAAAAAGGTAAACTCAGCCCGTTACGAACTGAAGGATGAGGCTTAGCGTGCTATTTTTTCCGGTTCGTGAGCAGACCCCTTATATGACAGATAGGGGCAGATATGACTTATAAGATGAGTTTGATGTTTTTTTTGTGAGGGGCATGTCAGGATTGGGAGACATCGGAGCTTTCTTTTTCGGCTGGCGCGGGAGTGTTGTGAACAATACTTTTTTTTATAGCGATAGAGGATTTTATCTGCATGGAGATAGTATCCATCATGGCATAACGTCTATGATACATGGCCCTTTTGTTGGATTTCATCTCTTTATCTGTTCGGCGTTCAGTTGTCATGGGCAGTTTAAACCAGCCATCTGGTTCGGAAACGCCGCCTAACTCTTTCCAGAGCGAATCATAATCAAAGGTTGTGTGGTGTACGAAAGGCAGGTGGATCAAATATTTCTGATGATGAGGGTGTATCGTATTGCCAACACCGAAGAGGTGTGTCAGATTTAACGCACTTATAATCTCCTGGACAATGAATAACATGACGACATGCGGCCTCAGTCCATGCATTACCTTGGTTATTGCCTTAATCTCATCTTTGTTGGATCTTCCCTGGATGCATCCTATATAACAAGCTCTGCTTGTCGCTGACTTTTGTTCAAGAGAAAAGGCTACTTGAATAATTGGCTCATTCAAGGAAGCACATTTCAGTGAGACCATCAAAACTCCTTCCTTTCGCAGACTGTTGTCATAACAGAGTATTATTTTAACATCACCATATCCGTTAAGATTAAAACTGGCTAGTGTAGAGCCCTCAGTGTTCAGAATAGCCTCTTGCAGCGGCCCTTTGAATGTCCGGATAAAACTATAGGTATCCTCAATGACCTTTTTTCTGTGTGCAATGTTCCACTTGGTGGACATAAAGACACGCATGGGTTTAAATGTCAGGTAAGGTATCTGCTCTGAAAATGAGCGCATATCTTTAATATCCAGCCAGTTAAACCAGTCTAATGACTCGCTGGGATAGAGTGCAGCCATGATTGTCCAGCGAATTTTATTTTTTGAGCGCAAGGCGATGCCTGAGGATGTGTATATGGCATTTGATAATGCCCAAGCAGTCATTCCTGCTTTCAAAGAGGCGTGTAACATAAGAGGTTGTTCAGTAAAGTGTGAACAGCCGGCATACTAATGCTTTGATTTTCTGGTCAATAGGGTAACCGTGACTGTTATTTGCCTATCAAGGTAATAAAATTTATTGGTTCATGCTTGAAAAGTTCTTTCCATGTCGTTTTGTCAGCTTTGCGTATAGGTGTGGACACTGTTCTGTGCTGAAGGAAGATAGTTAACTCCGAACCAGCAGACAAGAAGCACAAGAAAAGCAAGAGCCAGATACCATTGCAGTTTGCTCTGATCTATCTTGTAGCGGAATGCATGAAGGTATCCCAGATAGGCGAGCCATGACAGAAATGCCCAGGTCTCCTTTGGATCCCATGTCCAGTAATGACCCCATGCTTCTTTTGCCCAGAGTGCGCCGAAGATGAGGCCGAAGGTCAAGAGTACAAAACCAAGGAGGGCCAGATAGTGTGAAACAGATTCACCGGTATGATCCCCTTTGGATCTCAGCTGCAGGTAGACATTGTGCACTGCTGTGATAGAAGATGCTGCAAGCATAACATAGCCTACAAGATAGACCACGACATGAGGAATAAACCAGGGGCTTTGCAGCGCAGGCATCAGCGTCTTGTCGAAGACTTCAGGATGAAGCATATTGATGCCGAGGAAAAATGCCGCGAGCGCCATACAGTAGTACTTCAGCCATCCGATTTTCCAGCGGTACTCAACAAGAAAGCCGACGAGCGGAATGAGGGCTGCATACCACAGTCGGGTCTCGCCAAGTGTTCTAAGAGGTGGACGGTCGAGAGCCGACCAGTAAAATGCAATAAATCCAGCCATTACTGCTGAACCCGCAAAAGAGAGAACAAAAGCAGGAAGTTTAAGGATGCGAGTTCGATTTGCAAGGAGACTGAGTACAGAACCAATCGCCCAGCATATAATAGCCACCCAAGCTGCAGTGTTAAAATTCACTATCATTTTTTAGCCTCTGTTCGTTTAATTCCACTCCAGAAAAAGAGAATGTTCGCTGCCATGATCATAAAAAATCCAAGATAAACCGCTGGCAGCCATGGATCATGAATCACTTCGATCAGGCTTAACTTTGACCATCGACCGGCTTTTTCATCATAGCCCATCTGATAGAGTTTCCATCCGAAAAAATTGACCGGATGGTTTACCTCAAGATTTGCCATGATTTCATGACCCTTTGTATCCTGCACGGTTACTGCCGAACGGAATGCTTTTGGCGTGCCCGGCACCATGATAAGATAGAGCCCGTCAAGTTGAGCCGCATCAGGTTTCAGCAAGGGACTGCCGGTGCTGATCCAAGCCTCGCGTAGTGAAGATGCGGTGTTGATCCTGACTTTTGCAAAAGGGATGCCTGCAGCGCGCGCTGCAGGTTGAGGTATTCCGTCTTTTCCCGGAAGAGCATAGGGTAAGTAGTCGAGTACCAGAACTTCAATTCCCTGCCATGTTGCGGTTGTCCCCTTCCGTACCTCCAGAATTGCCTGTGACTTGTTCATCAGGAGCTTGTCGTTATGCGGGTCGTAAAGGAGCAGCTGGGGAGGATACTCTTCAAGCGAAAAGTCATGCAGAAAAATAGAAAACGGCAGCTGCTGCGGGGTATCGCTTTCCATGGTATAGCCAAGGTTATTTGCTTTCCCTACATTGATCGGTACCACGAGTCGTTGAAGATCGCCGCTGCCGACAACGGCGCATGACAGGGCGATCCAGAACCCTGCATGAAACAGGATAAACTGGATGTTCTGCGGTTTAAACGGTACAAGTTTCCATGAAAGCGAAATACCGAGGTTGGCAAGAAACAGCAATACAGTAAGAGCAAATGGCCAGCTTGAAAAAATCTGATTCAAGCCGAACAGTGCCGGCAGCGAGCTTTTTGCTGCGGCCTGCTGAGGTACCACTCCGCCAATCAATGAGAGAAGAGCGATTGCCAGAATCAGGCAAAGTCCAAGAGGGATACCGCCGAACCATTTGACAACAGGAGTGTTCCTGAAAACCAAGCCGGTTATCAATACGATAGCAGCTAAAAGAGAGAGTGCTATTGCATTAAAGGGTAAGTGCGGCATTGCAATACCGTTCCCCGAAGCCGCAAATTGAATGGCAAAACCTGCAGTGACAGCAAGTGCAGAAAAAAGAGCAGATTCCCTGAACTCCCATGGAGTCTGAAACCACTGACGCCGAACAACCATCATAATGACAACCTGAATTAAGCTTTATTATAATAAATAATTCATAAAGACGAGGAGACTATGCCTGCTCAACGAGAGGAGCATATTCAACAGGCTTACAAAGCCATGCTCTCCCCTACCGGCTATCAGTTAACCTGAAGTAGCCGCTATTCGTTGAATGCCAGCTAAATATTTATGGGTGCATTAAACGTATACAAGGCAATGGTAATAAAATAACAGCCACAACGTCACTGCAACTTCTTTTATTTGCGGGTGATTGCTCTGGAGTTCCTTTGCGTGAAGCTCATAAATATAACAGGGGAAAAAGAGTTTAACAAATATCACTTGATTATATCGTATAACAGATGCAGTGGCGTATAAAATGGCGGATATATGCTGTTGTTGTTTTTGTGCCGGTGCCCTTTATGCGTAATTTGTGCCGGCAGTTATTTTTTTAAGAAATAGTTTTAACAATTAATTAACAATTGTGTATAATGAACTTGATTCGGAATGCTATCAAGAGATCGTACGTTATCTACATGATGAAATTTGAGTCTCTTGCCTGATGTCTTTATAGCGGGTTGTATAGCGAAACTGCGGTATTGTGTGAAAAAACAGGAAGATGTAATTTTTTTTAAGAAAAAATTTACTTTTAAGAGTTTTTTATACCATATTTAAGGTATCCTTGATCGATACATACTGATTTGTTGTTGAGCGTCTGCTTTGATTTGTTGATACGTTGTGCAAAATTTCTACGTTCTTGTTTGCGATTTCCCGGGGCGAATAGTAGTGGTTGAGAACATTTTTTTGTCTTTCATTCCCGATTCCCTCATATAATACGTTTTTGTAGTTCATACTTTACCGCGGAGATTCAGTTCTTCTGGTTGTTGCTCAATCATAAGATTATGATGCTCCTAATATTGGTGTCTTATAGAGAGTTACCATTGTGTATTGCCTCGGAATTTTGTGTCTCTTGTTTAAAAGCCAATCATAACAAATCAAAAAAAATCGATCTATGAGAAAATCGACCTTTGCATCAATTGCATCGCTTTGCATGGTACCAGCCTTGTTCTGGAGCCAGGACAGTTCCGCTGTGCCTGCGTTTGCGAGAAAGTATCAGACATCATGCTATACCTGCCATTCCGGTTTCCCGATCAGGAATGCCTTTGGTGAAGCATTCAAGAACAACGGTTACCGTTGGCCGGGTGGAGAGGAAGAGGATCATGCCAAGCAGGAACAGACAAAAATGGGTGCCGCGGGCTGGAAGGAAACTTTCCCAAGTTCACCTTGGCCGACTGATATTCCGGGCTTTGCTCCGTTTGCGTTGTATATTACAGGTCCCCTGGTCAATTATGCTGATCAGGTAACGAATAATAAAGGCGTGGTTACCAAGCAACAAACTTTGTATCAGGGTGGCCCTATTGATGCTCGTATTTTGTTTGGTGGTACAGTCGGAGAAAATATCGGTGTTGTCGGTGCTTTGGAGAACTTTGTCAAGGGAGCTACAACAACCAACCTGCGAGTAACTTGGGCGTTTGCTCCAGGTGTTAACGTCGGTTTTGGTGATGGATTCAGTGCATGGTCTGGTGCCGCAAGCCCAATTTCGGTATACACAGGTGTATTTCCTGGATCAGGTACAAGTACGGAATTCAATTACACTGTAGGTAAAGAGGGTGGCTTCAATCTTATTGCCGGTGTTGCCAGTGCGCCTACCTCAACAGCAACAATCCCTAACATTAATACCAACAAGCTTGATGATACCCGGTATATAAGAGCAAAATATAAATTGTTCGGTGCAGGCCTGCTGAGCGGTGCTGGCGGTGTCTACGGTAATGAGTATGTCGGGCTTGACAACAGTCTGGCTATTGGTGCTGGTTTGGTTAATGCAAACAAAGGTGTCTATACAACTGGCAATTATGCGAATGAAACGTTAGTTTACGGTGCAGATATTGCCGGAAACTATGGCAACTTGACAGCCGGTGTTGCGTACAGTAAGGATAGTGATCTGCAGTTGAGCAACTATGCGGTTGATGCAGGGTATTATGTTTATCCATGGCTTCTGGCAAGGGTGAGGTACGCTAATCTTGGTGTGGTAGGTGTTGATCAGAATAATCCCACGGTCACAACTTCGGTTACAGCATGGCTCAGGGCCAATGTTTCTGTAGCTGCTTCGTACAAGCTTTTCACCAAGGGCACACTACCAACATCAACAAGTGGTGAAAACAATCAAAACACCTTTACATTGAACACTGCTTTGGCGTTTTAATTGTTGAACTGGATTAGGTAGCATTATCAGAAAGGCAGGTTCATTCTCTTTATCAAGTGATAGTGAGAGTTGGGCCTGTCTCTATCTGAGAGGTTTAACGTGTTGTTGCGTGAATGGTAAGAGTACAGGTTTCAGTTCAGAAAAGATCTCATTGAAAGCAAAAAAAAACTGCTATGCAGGATGACAGAGAGCTCGTAACAGAGCAACAGGAAGAAAAATTTGGTCAGGGGAAGAGTGATGGTGGCGCGGCTGAGTCCAGCGCACGGCGGAAATTTCTGACCCGTGTAGGTTGGGGAGGTCTTGCAGGGTTCCTCGCCCTGAATTCAGCAGCTTTTTTGAGGTTTTTGTACCCGAGGGTACTGTTTGAACCGCCATCTCAGTTCAAGGTCGGGCTTCCGGCGGATTATCCTCCAGGGGCTGTCAATTCCCAGTATCAACGGGAGTTCAGTACATGGATTATCAGACTCCAGGATGGCAGTTTCTTTGCCATGGAGACAAAATGCACCCATCTTGGGTGTACGCCCAGCTGGATGGAAGCGCAGAAAAAATTTAAATGCCCCTGCCATGGGAGTGGTTATTATATCACAGGCTTGAATTTTGAAGGGCCTGCACCAAGACCGATGGATCGCTTTAAAATAAGTATTGCTGAAGACGGCCAGCTCCTGGTCGACAAGACAATAAAATATCCAGGTGTTCCGGGAAAGGAGTCCAATGAGGTGTATCCTGAGAGTTTGTTGAGAGTGTGATGGTTATCAGTTAACTGAAAATTAATGAACATGGGTAGTGATGAAAAGATAACGGCGCTACGGAATCCATCGCCATTGCAGAGAGTTTCCGGAGCGCGTAAACGTGCGGCGGCAAGGGTTATTTCGGAGCTCTGCACCGGCTGCAGGATTTGTGTTCAAACCTGTCCATCAAATTCCATAACAATTGTAGAGTCCGATTTGAATTTTACCGGTATTGCTCAAGTGGATGAGAGTTGTACGGGCTGTAATATATGTGCCATAGATTGCCCGTGGACAGGGGTCGAGATGGTTAATCCGGACGGCTCGCGCAAGGATGAAGCCGATTATGAGAGGCAGTTAAAGAGGTTGCGAGGGTATCAGTAAACTGTTTAGCAAATAAAATGTGACGGGACTATGAAAAGCCTACCAGAGATAACTGACAAAGTCAAAAAGAATCTGATATGGAAATCCGTATTCAGACGAGATTACCGTAATACTGTACGAGACCGTGCCCAGGCTGTATTCGGCAACGTCTTTCTTCATCTGCATCCTGTGCAGGTCCGTGAAAGTGCCGTCAAGCTTCGGTTTACCTGGGGAATGGGAGGTATTACTTTTTTTGCCTTTATCATTCTTATTATAACGGGTGTTGTTTTGATGTTTTATTACCATCCATCAATAGACCAGGCCTACACCGATATCAAGGATCTTGAATTTCAGGTACCCTTTGGTGTTATTCTCCGAAATCTCCATCGGTGGGGAGCGCACTTCATGGTTATTGTTGTGATGATTCACATGTTCCGTGTGTTCATGACAGGATCCTATAAAGCTCCTCGTCAGTTCAACTGGGGTGTTGGAGTTATTCTGCTGGTACTGACTTTTCTTTTGAGTTTTACCGGATATCTCACACCATGGGATCAGCTTGGTTTCTGGGCGATAACTGTTGGAACAAATATGGGCGCTGCTACCCCGTTACTTGGATATCAGGGGCCATTCAGTGAGTATCTTCATATAACTCCATACAATGATGTGCGTTTTGCGCTTCTTGGTGGTGCGCAGGTTGGCGGCAATGCGCTGCTCAGATCTTATATCTGGCATTGTGTTGCTATTCCACTTGTAGCTACCATTTTGATGTTGGTTCATTTCTGGCGAGTCAGAAAAGATGGTGGAATTTCAAAACCTCAAAAATAACAGAACGGGCATAGTTGATTATGAACCCTTTTATTGAAATCATTACCCAGCCTGATAATATCGCCATTGTGATCATGGTCATTATGGTGTCGTTTTATATGGTATGGGCTTTTCAGCAAGCCTATCAGAATGACAGGCTTCTTGCAGCGGGACTTCCTGTTGACGGCGAGAACGATCGGTTTGTCGATACCTTCAAACCGCTTGTGCGCATTGAGTTGATTATTGCTCTCGTTGTCATGGTTGGTCTTACGGTATGGTCGATATTGGTTGATGCTCCTTTGGAGGAAATTGCCAACCCGACTTTAACCCCAAATCCGGCAAAGGCACCGTGGTATTTTCTCGGTCTTCAGGAACTTCTGGTCTATTTCGATCCGTGGCTTGCAGGTGTTGTGCTGCCTTCATTGATTGTTGTCGGCCTGCTTGCAATTCCCTATATCGATATCAATCCCAAGGGAAATGGTTATTATACTTTTGCAGAGAGAAAATATTCAATCATCATTTTCTCATTTGGATTTTTTGTTCTCTGGCTTCTTTTGATTGTCATCGGAGTTTTTTTCAGAGGACCGGGTTGGCTGTGGTATTGGCCATGGCAGGAGTGGGATCATTCGAGAGTTGTGTTCGAGCCTACCAGGGATTTGACAGCCCTCATAGGTATTGAATCGAGATCTCTTGCAGGGTTTATCATTGGTGCAGTAGTTGTGGGATCCTATATGGTTGGAGGTATGATTGCTCCGTACAGGTACTGGAAGAAAAATAATCCTGAACTGCTCACTCAGTTGGGTATGATCAGGTATGTCACCATCATCTTTTTGTTTATAACCATGATGGCCATCCCTATCAAGATGGTTCTCAGGCTGGTTTTTCTTATCAAGTATGTATGGATAACCCCGTGGTTTAGCGTTTAGCGCTGGTCAATAAGCTCTGGTATACGGTAAATGGTCATTCTAAAAGCCCAAAAAAACTCTTGAACATGGCGAATGAGAATAAAAGCAGCTCATCCTTAAGGCTCTACATCTTTGTGTTTTTCAGTGTAGTATTGTTAGCGCTATCTGTATGGGTAGTATGGGATGATGAATTTGGCCTGAGGCCATGGAAAAAATACCAGGCGGAATATAAGAGCATGAAGCACGATAAACTTGAAAAGGAGTATCGTCGTGCAGTTGTTGAATTTGAACGATCTGGTGGACATAGAAAGCTTGCTGAGCTGGAGTCCAAGCTTGAAAAGGCGGAAGCGGTTTTTCAAAGCAAAGAGAATCAGGAAAAGTTTGCAAAGCTGAACAGCCAGCTTGAAGCTGCTCATGAAACGCTTACGAAAAGCCAGAAAGAGCTAAGAGATTTTCGAGGGCAGTTTCTTGAAACTGAGTATTACTTCACTAAAACACAACAGCCAGATTATAAGGCGAAGATGGATGTGCTTCAGCGCAGTATTGATGCTGTTGCACTGCGTGTTGCTGCACAGCAGAAAGCTGAAGAGTCTCTCAAGAGTTCATTATCGTCTCTTACTTCTGTAACGGCAGGTATCAGGGCCGAAATAGCGAACATGAAAAATGGTCTTGAGGAGAAAAAGGAGAAGATTGCCAATAATGAGAAATTTCCGATTGAGATCAAGCAGATTCATATATCGGACGTTGACAAAGCTGATCGATGCCAATCGTGCCACATAGGAATAGATGGCAAAAGTCAGGTTTCAGGCAAGCAACCTTTCACAAGGCATCCGGCAAGTTTTGTCTATCTTGATCATCATGATCCAGCCAAGTTTGGTTGTACGTTCTGCCATCGTGGGCAAGGCCGTGCGACAACTTCGGCTGAAAAGGCACATGGTAATATCAAGCATTGGGATGAGCCGATGCTTCAGGGTGACATGACACAGACATCGTGCCTGAACTGTCATGGTGATATCAAAGGGCTTCGAGGTGCAGAAAAGATTATCAAAAGTACTGAGCTGATCAAGAAGTATGGTTGCTACAGCTGCCACAAAATTCCTGGTTATGAGACTGTTGGTGATGTAGGGCCAGTTCTTACTCAAGTTGGTTCCAAGGTTAATTATTCATGGGCTATCAACTGGTTGATGGATCCTAAGAAATACTTTGCAACAGCGAGAATGCCCAAGTTCTATTTTACTCAGGATCAGGCAGAGTCTATTGCTGATTATCTGTTCAGCATGTCAGGAACAACACGCCATGATGTTGATAATACCAAGAACAAACCTGATGCAAAGCTTATTGAGCAAGGTAAGGCATTGTGGGCACAGTCGCGCTGTAATCTCTGCCATATCACTGGTGGGAGAGGGGGAAATAATGTTAAAGTCTATGCACCGGATTTAAGTAAAGTCGGTAGCAAGGTCAACAAGGAGTGGATGTTTAAATGGATTAAAAATCCAAACGACTATTTCCCTGGTACCAAGATGCCCCGTTTCCGCTTTACAGATGAGGAGATCAATGGACTTGTTGCTTACATAACAACTGAGTATCAGGATGAAGAGGCGGAGTATAAATATGTTCAGCCTGTTGAGATCAAGGCGGCCTCTATTGTAAAAGGAAAAGAGCTGATACAGAAATATGGCTGCTATGGCTGCCATAAGCTTCAGGGTATGGAGGATATGGTTCAGGTTGCTCCATCTCTGAGGAAGCAGGGTGTTACCTTCCTTAGAAATAATGAAATGCGCGAAAAGATTGGAATGGAGCTCTCCTCTATTGGAAGCAAGCCTGTAGATATGCTTGATTTTGGAAAGCTCAAGAAATCCATTCCCAATGACCGTTTGAGTTATATCAAGCAGAAACTGAGAGATCCAAGGGGCTATCGGCTTGGATTACGGATGCCTAATTTCCGTCTGGCCGAGTCAGAGATCAATGAATTGGCTGCAGTTCTTTACGGTTTTACTGATGCAAGTGTTCCTACTCGTTTTCTTGTTCCTTCACGTCAGGAACTCGATAGAATGGCTGGTGTGCCTTCGTATAAATTCACAGGGGACTTCGCCAAGGTCATTGCTGATGTCAAATGTACCAATTGCCATGCGATCCGTGGGATCGGAGCAGATTATGCGCCAGATATCTCTATTGCTGGCAGCAAACTGCAGGAAGGATGGATTCGCAACTTCCTTGCCAACCCGGATGTGATACGACCGCTCTTGCAGCAGATGCCGAAGTTCGGTCTGACATCGGGAAAACCTCAGGCTAAGGTTACCATGCCGAGGTTCAATCTTGGTAAACAGAAGGTTGAGGATACGAACAAAACGGATGTTGATGTTGTTATTAACTTTTTCCAGCAGGAGCTTCTTTCAAGCGATATTCCGAAAGAGATACCGAAAATCACCTCGATGACTTTACCGGAACAGGTCGCCAAGGGCAAGCAGCTCTATGAGCAGAAGGGCTGCAAGGCTTGTCATCAGATAGTTACGGAAGGTGGAGCTCTTGGACCTAATTTGACGAATGTGGGTAACCGCTTGAAACCTGGATTCATTTTCAAGCATCTTGAAAATGCACGGAAATTCAAAGCCGATATTGTTGAGCCTAATTACGGCTTCACAGAGACGGAAAGAATTTACTTAACTAACTATTTGATGACACTGAAACTGGACGCCAAGTAATGCAAAAAATCCTAAAAATCAGGAAGATCGCTCTCCTTGCAGCTCTTTCGATGCTTGTGATAGCAGGCTGTGGCAAGAAGCAGGGCAAAGCTGGTAAAGCTGGTCAAAAAAACCCGGACGTTGCTGTCGATTCAGCAGCGGTCGCCGGGCAGAAGATCCCGTATGCTTTAAAGGAAGGCAAGCGACTTTTTTCCCACTACTGTGCGGTATGTCACGGAGAGACCGGTGATGGAAGTGGGCAGTATTACGGATTGACGCCAACACCCGCTAATTTTACCGATAAGGCGTTTATGAAAACCTTGCCGGACGATAAACTCTTTAAAGCGATCAACGAAGGTTCTGCATCGGTTGGAAAGTCAAACATGTGTCCTCCATGGGGAAAATCTTTTCATAGCGAGGAGACAGAGTTTATTGTTGCCTATATAAAAACCCTTGCAGGCAGTTGAACGAAACATTGCATTTGTCAGTTGTATGATATCGATCCAGAAAAAAATATTTATTAATAACCTAATTTATGGAGCAGAAAATGGTTACATGTAAAACCAAGTTTTTGAAAACAGCATTGTTGATGACAAGTTTCGGGTTCATCGCTTCGAATGCTTTTTGCGGTGGCACCATTACTGGTACCGTTGATGCAAGCATTCCAAAGTACAAGGGTGACGCTGTTGTTTATCTTTTAGGTGTGAAGGGCCCTGTTACGCCGCAGCATGCTTCTGTTGATCAGAAAAGCCTTGTCTTTGTTCCTCATGTAACAGCTGTACCGGTTGGCTCAACGGTTGACTTTAAAAATGATGATAAGGTCAATCACAATATATTTTCCGCATCAGCTGCAAAAAAATTCAATCTTGGTACCTATAATCCTGGAATGTCAAAGCCTGTTACCTTTGACAAGCCTGGTGCCATTAATTTGCTCTGTAATGTTCATTCCGAAATGTCAGCTTGGGTGGTAGTGACGGAAAATCAATATGCCGCTGTCTCCGAGCATGATGGAAAGTTCACTATTAACAATGTTCCTGCTGGAACCTACAAAATTACTGCCTGGAGCGAAAAACTCAAAGCACAGGAGACCTCAGTAACTGTAGCGGATGGTAAAACTGCCACTGTAGCTATAAAACTTGCAAAATAATTCTCTGCAAATAGCAATAATTATAATAAGGAGCCTGTGCTAAAACAGGCTTCCTTATTTTTGAACCATTCTCTACTCCCCTTTCATTCTCTCCATTGCCTCAATTCTATTTAAACTCTGCCCGAAATCATTTGCTCCAGACACAGCTGTCTTTCACATTTCCGAATTAAGGACAACCATACTTAACTGTATTTTTAAGTGTTTTTTAAGAGTGCCTTAAGGTCGCTTTAAGTTACTATTGATTACTATTATCATGTTATGTAACTGCTATAATTCGCAGTTTGTTTAGTGATTATACCCCCTGATTTCCATTAAAGGCATCAATGAGATTATATCAATATCTCATAAGGCAACAAAGATTCTGAAGGCAGACAGGGGCATATCATAACAGCTTGAGAGGTCTCAGGTGTTGGCGGCTGCGGCTGCAATTAAATGTAATTCTAAATATTGGGGCACTACCAATGAAATCTGTCACGAAACAAACAACAAATGTTATAGGAGCGGCCCTTTTTGCTGCAGCTATGTCCCTGCCATTATCTCAGAGCGTGTTTGCTGAAGCTGCACCGGAACGTGGTCTTGTCAGTTTCAAGTATCTGAATTATAAAGACAGCCAACCTGATCAGGAGAGAGTGACCGTCAATGCCTATACGGTTATGGGTATGGCGCCAATAGCAGGAAAATGGTCGATAAGTACGACCTACACCAATGATTCTGTTTCGGGTGCATCTCCGGAATATAATTCTCATATAGTTTCAGGTGCTTCCAAGATGAAAGACCACCGTGAAGCTGTTGATCTGAGTGTTACGCGCTACCTTCAATCAGGATCGGTCACCTTGGGAAGCAGCTATTCAAAGGAGAACGATTACATTTCGCGCAGTTATTCAGCACAGGAGAGCATTTCGACAGAGGATAAGAATACAACCTTCACTTTCGGCGGCAGTTATACCTCCGATACCATCAACCCGACCGTCAATAAAGATTTATTTTATGACAAAAGGGGCGTTTCAGCGCTGATTGGTGTTACACGGGTTTTGACGAAGCAGGACATCGTGCAGCTTAATATCGGGTATTCGAGGGCCAAGGGCTATAATAGTGATCCGTACAAGTTGTTTGACGAAAGGCCGGACAAGCGGGAAAGCAAGACGGTCATGACTCGATGGAACCATCATTTTGATAGAAAAGACGGAACTTCCAGAATTTCTTACCGCTATTATACCGACACTTATGGTATTAAAGCACATACTTTTGGTGTGGAATATGTCCAGCCACTGCCAAAAGAGTGGACGGTAACGCCGCTCGTGAGACTTTACTCACAAACTGCCGCAGATTTTTATCTATCCGATTTTCCTGATCCCTCAGCAGATCTGCCCACCTATTATTCTATGGATCAGCGCCTTTCTGCTTTTGGCGCCATAACGATCGGCATCAAACTTGAGAAAAAAATTGCCAAGGATTGGCTTGTTGATGCAAAATTAGAGAGTTACGAGCAGCGTGCCGAATGGTGTATAACCGGAGGCGGAGACACAGGTTTGGCTCGATTCAGAGCGAGAAGTATTCAACTTGGCTTGTCGCGACACTTTTAGTGGTGCAGATGAGCGTGGTATCGCGAAAGCAATGTCTGTGATTATTAATGATACGATAACCTATTAAAATACAGGGGGAATATATGGCTGCAATTAACTGGACAGGGTCTACCGGCAATGATACCATACGATTTGCAACTTATGGTCAACCAAGTACTACAAATACCTATACTTTTGATGCTCTGGCCGGCACTGATATGTTAGATATGGTTGCTGGCAATCAATACGCATCTAAATTTATCAGCACAAATTTTACCATAGGTGCAGCCGATGCTAATGGGGTGATTGTCGTAACCGGTGCCAGTTCTGGAGGGAAAGATCATTTTACATTCACTCTGAAAAGTGTTGAGTCCATAAAATTTTCTGACAAAACGGTTCAGCTTTCTTATGGTACGCCGACTCCGGTGACTCCAATCGACACTACACCACCTACGGTTTCAGCCTTCAGTCCAGCAGTTGGAGCGACTGCTGTTGGAGTCGGCAGCGACATAGTTCTTACGTTCAGCGAAGCAATAGCGAAGGGTGCAGGTGCAATTGAGATTCACAGTGGCTCGGCAACGGGAGGGCTTGTTGCAAGCTATGATGTTGCGACAAGTACCAACCTTGCGGTTTCTGGGACTACGCTCACCATAAATCCTACTGCTGACCTGGCGAACGGTACGCATTATTATGTTACGCTGGCCACAGGATCCATAAAGGATTTATCCGGCAACAACTATGCGGGAACAACCGCTTACGATTTCACAACTGCAGCTGCGACACCGACGCCGACACCGACACCGACGCCGACGCCGACACCGACGCCAACACCTACGCCGACGCCGACGCCGACACCGACGCCAACACCGACGCCGACGCCGACACCGACCCCGACCCCACCGCCGACGCCTACCCCGACACCGACGCCGACGCCGACACCTACACCGACACCAACACCGACGCCGGTGACTCCCATCGACACTACCGCTCCGACGGTTTCTGTGTACAGTCCAGCCGATGGTGCAACTGGAGTTGGAGTTGGCAGCGACATAGTGCTTACCTTCAGTGAAGCCATAATGAAGGGGGCTGGTGCGGTTGAGCTGCACAGTGGTTCAGCAACAGGCGCGCTTGTTGCAAGTTACAATGTTGCGACGAGTACTAACCTTACCGTTTCGGGCAATACGCTGACCATAAATCCTACTGCTGATCTGGCGAACGGTACGCATTACTATGTTACGCTGGCAGCAGGATCCATTAAGGATGCATCCGGAAACAGCTATGCGGGTACAACAGCATACGATTTTTCAACTATAGCGGCTACTGCTGTAACTGACACAACACCACCGACGGTTTCCGCGTACAGTCCGGCAGTTGGAGCAACAGGTGTCAATGTCAGCAATAATATAGTCCTTACCTTCAGTGAAGCAGTGCAAAGGGGCAGTGGGGTGATTGAACTGCACAGTGGTTCAGCAACAGGAGCGCTTGTTGCAAGCTACAATGTTGCGACAAGTACCAACCTTACCGTTTCGGGCAATACGCTGACCATAAATCCTACTGCTGATCTGGCGAACGGTACGCATTACTATGTTACGCTGGCCGCAGGATCCATTAAAGATGTTTCCGGAAACAGCTATGCGGGTACAACAGCATACGATTTTTCAACGCCAGCAGCGACGCCGCCAGCAGACACAACCCCACCGAGCGTGGTTAGTTTCAGCCCTGCCAATGCGGCTACTGGAGTTGGAATCAACAGCGATCTCGTTCTTACCTTCAGTGAAGCGATACAGAAAGGCAGTGGTGTAATTGCCATTCACAGTGACTCTTCAACCGGGGCCGTTGTGGCAAGTTCTGATAATACGATGACCGAAAGTATTTCAATTTCCGGTTCTACTCTTACGATACATCATACCAATGATTTTGCGTATAACACTCACTACTATGTTACGTTTGGTACTGGATCAATCAATGACCTTGCAGGGAATCACTTCGATGGTAGTACGCCTTACGACTTCACTACCGGTCAAGCCCCCATTATTCTGCCTCCAGTAACCGATCCAGGGAGTGGCAACAGCGATGTTGCTCCGCTCATTGTCGGTGGGGGGATACTGGGCACCTTATCGTGGGTTCTTTTTTTATAACTTTGGATACTACAGCAACAATAGTTAAGTTTTTGGTGCATTTACATCTTTCATAACGGTATACAGAAATAGCAGTTATAATAATGGTATATCAGAAAAGATGCATTTCATCTCAATCTTAACACCCGAGAACATTATGAAATCAGTTTCGACAACAACGTCAACAGTTATTGGTACCGCTCTTCTTACTGCCGCTTTGGCTTTGCCATCTGTGGAGTTCGCTTATGGGGATGCTGTGCCGGAACGAGGTGTCGTGAGTTTTAAATATCTTAATTATCAGGACAGTCAGGGAATTGTTACTCAGTCAGGAAGTAATGCCAATGGAGTAAATACTGTTTCAGGGGCATCTTCTGTGGCGGCATCAAGCTCATCAAGCTCTGGTTACCAGAACCGGATTGGGGTTGATGCTTACACGATGATGGCCGTGGTTCCGGTAGCCGGTAAATGGTCTGTAGGGACGACGTATACCTCTGATTCGGTTTCCGGTGCATCTCCAGCGTATCACTCATCGGGTTTGACCACGATGAAAGATTTGCGTCGGGCAGTTGATGTTCAGCTTACACGGTATTTTTCGAGGGGAACTCTGAGCGCCAGTACCAGCTATTCCACAGAGTCCGATTATGTCTCCCGCGGTCTCTCGGTTAAGGGCAGTCTATCGACGGAAGATAAAAACACGACGGTTACTCTTGGCGGCAGCTTCAACAACGATTCCATCAATCCTGAAAATCAACCGAATCTTGATGAAACAAAACAGGTTGCGGCTGGATTGGTTGGATTGACGAGGGTGTTAACCCCGGTGGACATTGTCCAGCTCAATTTTGCATACTCTAATGGAAAAGGTTACTACTCGGATCCCTATAAACTCTATGACAGCAGGCCAAGGGAGCGCAACAGTGTTACTGCTTTAGCCAGATGGAACCACCATTTTGATGATAATGGCACCGACGGGACTGTCCATCTCTCCTATCGCTATTACTCAGACACCTTTGGTATCCGTGCTCATACGTTTGATGCTGAGTATGTTCAGCCTGTGTTTAAAGGTTGGAGTGTTTCGCCTCTTGTCCGGCTCTATACGCAAAACGAGGCTGACTTTTATCTTGCTGTTGGCGCTGCAGAGCTGGCTGATCCGACCAAACCAACTCCACCGCCTGCAGGTGCCGTCTATTATTCGGAAGACCAGCGCCTGTCGGCATTTGGAGCGGCTACTCTCGGCTTGAAGGTCAGTAAACAAATCAATAAAGATTGGCTTGTTGATGCCAAATATGAGCAGTATGAACAACGTGCCCAGTGGAGTTTGTCGGGCGGAGGGGATAAGAGATTGACTCCGTTGAAGGCAAGAAGTATTCAGCTCGGTGTTTCAAGGGAGTTTTGACAGCTCATTATGCGGGATGTGCTTCGACGTTCTTATAATCTTGTTTGTTCTATAAATAATTTTTTTCAATTCAAATCTCCGACTATGGTAAACTTTAAGAGTAAAAACATTCGGGTTATCCTTCTTGCGTTATTCTTTTTTATGACCAGCGGGGTATCATACGCGCTTGAGGTTGGTAGTAATGCGCCAGATTTTGAACTGCCGGGTGAGCAGGGCACGGTCAAGCTTTCGAAAACAGCTGGTTCTGTGGTTTATGTTGATTTCTGGGCATCGTGGTGTGGCCCGTGCAGGCAGTCGTTTTCGTGGATGAATGATACACAGGAAAAATACCGCTCTCAGGGGCTGAAGATCATTGGCGTCAACCTTGATTCAAAAAGTGAGGATGCGAAAAAGTTTCTGGCTCAAATACCTGCAAAATTCACTATTGCTTTTGATTCCAAAGGGGTTGTGCCAAGGAATTATGGAGTAAAAGGCATGCCCACAAGTTTTCTTATTGGTCGTGACGGCAAAATAATATTCCAGCATTTGGGCTTCAAAGATGCTGATCGGGAAAGTCTTGAAAAACAAATCAAGGCTGCATTGGAGGCAAAGAAATGAAGAAAAATCTCTTTCAAAAACCGGTTTATGCTCTGCTTTTGATGATTATGCTTGGTTTATCGGGCTGTGCTCTTGGTACTGCGGTTCAGCCATGGGAAAAAGAGACGCTCGCCAGGCCTGAAATGACCTTTGAGGGTGATCCGCTTGATACGAAGTACACTGAGCATATCTATAGCAGCAAAGAGGCGGCATCAGGGGGCGCTGGAGTCGGCGGCGGGGGCTGCGGCTGTAATTAAAAAACCTCTCAGTGGCTGACAATGTATAATGAAGAGGAGTATGGATAGCTTTCATTTTCGATTTGAAGCCATGGGATGTGGCTGTGAGATAGTTATTGCAGGGGTCAGTAAAAAGGAAGCGCAGTCAATTGCCGGGTGTGCCATTGAAGAAGTTTCGAGAATAGAGCGTCAGTACTCCCGTTACAGGCCGGAAAGTATCGTTTCGCGGATCAACGCAGCTGCAGGTGATGAGCTGGTTGAGTGTGATGCTGAGACACTTTCCTTGTTTCAGTATGCTGATACGTTGTATGAAAACAGTGGTGGACTGTTTGATATTACGGCAGGTGTTTTGCGCAAGGCCTGGGATTTTGGAAAAGCTGTGGTGCCTGATCAGCAGGTATTGAGGAGGCAATGCAGCTTGATTCACTGGCAGAGTGTCGAGCGTCAGGGTAACTCCATTCGTTTACCTGTTGCACAGATGGAGATAGATTTTGGTGGCTTCGGTAAAGAGTATGCGGCTGATCGGGCTGCGGCTCTGGTTTATAGTAAAGGTATCAGGTATGGGTATGTTAACCTTGCCGGGGATATACGGGTGGTTGGTCCAAAACCTGACGAAACTCCCTGGTTGATAGGGATTCAGGATCCGCGTCATAAAGGCCGTACGATTGCTTCGATTCCTCTCGTTACCGGAGCATTAGCGACAAGCGGCGATTATGAGCGTTATTTTGAAGTGGACGGCCATCGCTACTGCCATATTATTCATCCACGCTCAGGGTATCCGGTCACCTACTGGCGTTCAGTGACGGTTGTGGCTCCTTTAGCCATTACGGCCGGGAGCTACTCGACTATAGCAATGCTGAAAGAGGCTGACGGATTGGCTTTTCTGGAAGATTCCGGGATGGGATATCTTGCTGTGGATCATCTTGGCGAGATGTATTACAAGAATACGTAAAGTGGTTTCTGAAGAATCTCATAATTTTTTTCCGATTACTCTATGAATCATTACTTTTTTAAGCGGTACGCCGTTTTTTTTGTCGCTCTGATTGCCCTTTTTCTTCGGGTACATGCTTGTTTTGCGACTGATTTTCTTGATCCGGAACAGGCTTTCAATGTCAAGGCGGAGTTGAAGAACAACCACTCAGTTGTCGTGCATTGGGATATAGCCAAAGGGTATAAGCTCTATCGTGACAAGGTGAAGATCAGTGTTGAAAGCGGGAGCGCTGAGTTGAAGCAGCCTGTTTTACCCAAAGGCATCAAGGTACCTGATCCTGCAGGCAGCGAAAAAATTGAGATCTACCATGACCAGTTGACGGTTGACGTGCCTCTGGTCAAGGCTGATGGTCTCTTTACTCTGCATGTTGAGTATCAGGGGTGCGCTGAGGATGGCCTCTGTTATCCACCAATGACTCGTCTTTTCAAGGTTGATCCTAAGAAGCCCGGGTTACTTTCGCCAGCGGTTGAGCAGGCGGTGACAGATACTCCTGGAACGGATAAACCGATTACTCAGGGAACGGCGAAAGAGAGTACTGCTGACAATGATCTTTCTCTTGCCAAAGCCACTCTTGCGGGTGGAAGCTTGTGGAAAATCTCTTTTGCGTTTCTTGCCTTCGGTCTGCTGTTGTCTTTTACTCCTTGTGTTCTGCCGATGATACCCATTCTTTCTTCAATTATTGTTGGGGAGGGAGATGTGAATCGTCGCCGCAGCTTTTTAATGGCGGTCGCGTACTGTCTGGGAATGGCGTTGGTTTATACCAGTCTGGGTGTAGCGGCGGGATTAGCTGGTGAGGGGCTTGCCGGCGCATTGCAAAAGCCATGGGTTCTCGCGGTGTTTGCTCTACTGCTCGTGGTTCTTTCTCTTTCGATGTTCGATGTTTATCAGCTGCAAATGCCGGTCTCCATCCAAAACAAACTGAACAACACATCAAGGAATTTAAAGGGTGGCCGTTTTGCAGGGGTCTTTATTATGGGAGCTTTATCAGCACTTATTGTCGGCCCCTGCGTTGCTGCTCCTCTTGCCGGTACTCTGGTCTATATCAGCCAGACACGTGATGTGTTTCTCGGTGGCCTCGCCCTTTTTTCGATGGCGATGGGAATGAGTGTTCCCCTGCTGCTTGTCGGGTTGTCTGCGGGCAGTCTGTTGCCGAAGGCCGGTGCATGGATGATCGGTGTTAAATATGTGTTCGGTCTTCTGTTGATCGCAGTGGCTATCTGGATGGTTTCACCAATTCTACCAGCTCCGGCGGTCATGCTTTTCTGGGGTGCTTTCGCCATACTTTGTGCGGTTTTTCTTGGTGTTTTCAAAGCTTCGCCCGACAAGCTCTCCATTGCCCAGCGTTTTGGAAAAACTTTTGGCATCGTCTTGTTTATTATCGGAGTGTTTGAACTTGTCGGAGCGGCTTCAGGCGGGACGAATGCTCTGGAACCCCTTGCGCAATTTCATGCAGCATCGATATCGACGGCAGGTTCAGGTGAAGAGAAGAAGGTGAATTTTACCCGTATCCGATCGACTGCGGATCTTGACCGTGCGCTTCAATCATCCAACAAGCCTGTTATGCTTGATTTTTTTGCAGACTGGTGTGTGGCTTGCAAGGAGATGGATCGGTTTACCTTTCATGACCCAAAGGTTCTTGAACAGTTCAAGAACCTTACCCTGCTCCAGGTGGATGTCACTGGAAATACCGATGATGATCGTGCCTTAATGAAGCGATTTGGGCTTTTCGGGCCTCCCGGAATCATTTTTTTTGATAAAAGTGGTAAGGAAATTCCTGAAAGCAGAATTGTCGGGATTCTTGATGCCAATAAATTTATTGATCATATAACCAAGTATTTGAAGGCTTCATAACGATCGTCTCAGGAGGTAATGGCAACGTGTCATTTTATTCGGATTTTGCTCCTTATTATGAACTGATCTTTCCTGTCAGGAAGCAGGTCTATGCTTTTCTGCGGGAGTACGCGGGAAGATCCCCGGGAGCGGTGCTTGATGCTGGATGTGGACCTGGTCACTATTGCGGCATGTTTCTGCGTGATGGTTTCCGGGTTACAGGGATTGATCTTGATCGGATGATGATTGACGCTGCGACAATTGCCTACCCGCATGGGGTATTTCGATGCATGGACATCACAGAGATTGGTTCTCTTCAGGTTTCTTTTCAGCTTATCTATTCGATAGGTAATGTCATCGCCCACATTACCCATGAACGGTTAAAAAATTTCCTTGCTGATGGTTATGCAGCACTTGAAACAGGTGGGTTCTGGATTGTGCAGGTGGTGAACTGGGACTACCTGCTGGGCTTCAACGAGTATCCTTTTCCAGTTAAAACCATTGGAGATGGAATGGTGATCTTTCGTCGTCGATATTCTCGGATTTCGCATGAAGGGGTGGCTTTTGAAGTGGAGCTTACTGTTGACGGAGTAAGTGTGTTCAACGAGCAATTTCAGCTCTATCCAATTACTTCTGATGCTCTGCTTCGTTTGCACCAGGATGCGGGATTCTCTCTGGCGGGTGTTTATGCCGGTTTCGATAAATCAGGGTACAGGAATGATCGAGATTCCGGACTGGTCATGGTTTTTACAAAACAGCAAAGGTTTCCATAGCCAAACGCCTCAGAACGTTTGCTGTTTCGTTCCCAAAAAGGCCGATTTTATGAGCTTTGTTGGGGTTCAGGAGTCACCCCAACCTACAAGGGACTTATGCTGATGGTTCTGATTTGAGCGCTTCAAGTTTTACGCGAACAGTGCCTGAGTGCATAATTCCTATTTCTTTGGCTGCATCATTAGAGAGATCGATGATTCTTCCTTTGATAAACGGTCCGCGATCATTAATGCGAACGATGACATCCTTGTCATTGTTCAGGTTTGTTACTCTAACCCAGGTACCGAAAGGCAAAGAAGGATGTGCTGCGGTCAGTTTATGCATATTGAACGTTTCGCCGTTCGCCGTTTTTTTACCGTGAAACTGATTGGCGTAATAGGATGCTTTGCCTTCACTAATAAGAAGCAGTTCGTTGGTTTTATCTGAAGCGGTTTCCGTTGTGCTTGATTGCTGGGCTGCTTCAGCGGAGTTAAAGAATGGATTGAAGTGTGCTGCTATGCTTGAAAAATGAATTCCGTTCAGGCTTAATGAGAAGCCGATTGCGATCAGAATTGCGAAAAATGATAAAGAAAAAAATTGTTTGTCATACGTCATAGACTCATCGGTTTAAGGTGCTGTTCATGAAACAGTACATTGAAAAGAGGTGGTAAAATGAATAAAAATCAATATACCATTCAGTCTTGCTACAGGCATTAATATAATAAAAATAATACAAAGCAAACAATAGTCATAGAAAACCCTGTTTTTAAAGCGTTTAACAGCGGTTTTGATCTGGTATGACCACCATTTTGACCACTATTTTTGGGTTAATTGCTGTTTTGGTTTATAAAATTTTTATGTTGAATGATCGGTGAATTATTCATTATTATGAATAATATTCACTAGTGGGCAGTGGCTTCGGGATGGATAGGCTGAGGCGCATTCCGCCCCGTTGGATGGGATAGTTGATTTATCTTTCTTAACTATTGGCTATATTAACGCGCGCCTCATTTTGCTCAGTAATGCAATTCAGTATGGGGTTTGAATTTTAACCGGGCGCTCCTCGGCCATTTTTTTTCTTGATCGACCATGTCAACACTCTCTGAAAAGAAAGATGTAACTCTCCATTCAGGGGAATCCGGTCTGAAACGGTTCGCTGGACTCTCTCTTGCGGCCCTTGGGGTGGTATTCGGTGATATCGGCACCAGCCCTCTCTATGCTCTCCGTGAGTGTTTTCATGGTGACTATAGTATTCCAGTGACACAAGCGAATGTTCTTGGAGTTCTTTCACTGCTTGTATGGTCTCTTCTTCTGATTGTCAGCCTGAAATACCTGACCTTTATCATGAAAGCTGATAACGATGGAGAGGGGGGAATTCTGGCTCTTACAGCATTGATTATCACGCATAGCAAAAAAAATGGCTATGAACGCTGGTTTCTGGTTGCTATCGGTTTGTTCGGGGCTGCTTTGCTCTATGGGGATGGAATGATTACTCCGGCAATTTCCGTGCTCAGTGCCGTAGAAGGAGTTCAGATTATTGCTCCGGCCTTCAAGGATCTTGTTATACCGGTTACTATTGTAGTACTGGCAGCTCTTTTCCTGTTTCAGCATCATGGTACAGCAAAAGTCGGTGCACTTTTTGGTCCGATTATCTTTCTTTGGTTTGCTGTTATCGGTATTCTCGGGTTAGTTGAAATTTTCCGATATCCACAGGTACTGCAGGCGATACTTCCCTGGTACGGTATTTCTTTTTTGTTCAGTAATCATATTCAGGGCTTTATGGTTCTTGGAGCAGTTTTTCTTTCTGTTACTGGAGCGGAGGCTCTCTATGCAGATATGGGTCATTTCGGCAAAAGTCCCATCCGATTGACCTGGGTACTGCTTGTTCTTCCGGCATTGCTGATGAACTACTTCGGACAGGGGGCGCTGCTGCTGACTTTTCCTCAGCAGTCGCACAATCCTTTTTACGGCCTTGTGCCATCATGGGCAATGATTCCGATGGTTGTTCTGGCTACATCTGCAACCATTATTGCTTCTCAGGCGCTGATCACCGGCGTTTTTTCTTTGACTCAGCAGGCTATCCAACTTGGCTATCTCCCCCGTTTGACGGTGACGCATACCTCTGCAAGGCACATAGGGCAAATTTATGTTCCAGCGGCTAACTGGACGTTAATGATTGCAACCATCGGTCTTGTAGCCGGCTTCGGTTCGTCAAGCCATCTTGCTGCGGCTTACGGTGTTGCCGTAACCGCAACCATGCTGATTTCGACTATTTTATTTTATTACGTTGCGAGTGATATCTGGCAATGGAACAGGACAGCTCTTCATGTCATGATCAGCTTTTTTGCAATTATTGATCTTTCATTTTTCGGAGCAAGTATGACCAAACTCTTTCATGGTGCATGGTTTCCGTTGTTGATAGGTCTTGCCGTATTTACCCTTATGATTACTTGGAATCAGGGTCGTTTGCTTCTGCTTCAACAGTTGAAGGAGCGGACATTGACGGTAGAAGAGTTTTTGCAAAGTCTCTTATTGCAGCAGCCTCAGAGAGTGAATGGTCAGGCGGTCTATCTGACAGCTAATCCTGATACGATTCCAATGGCCATGCTGCATAATCTTCGACATAACAAGGTGCTGCATTCGGAAGTAGCGCTGTTTCATTTCAGTGTTGAAAGGGTTCCGAGGGTTCGGGGGAGTCATAAAGTAGAGGTAACAAAGCTGGATGACGGTTTTTTCAAGGTTGTGGCGAGGTACGGATTTCTTGAATATCCAAATATCCGTCAGGTGATTGCCTTGGCAAACCATCAGGGGTTGGGATTCAAACCTGAAGCCATCAGCTTTTTCCTGAGTCGGGAAAAAATTGTAACAGGAATCAAGTCTAAAATGGAGTTGTGGCGAAAAAAACTTTTTGCTTTAATGGCCCGTAATGCGCTCAGTGCAACAGCATACTATAATCTTCCTGCTGGTCAGGTCATTGAGATAGGCCTTCTCGTTCAGATCTGAAAGACACTCTCTATACATAAAACTGTGTGGAAAAGTCAATCAATTAGCTTTATATTTATCTACATATAGTTATATCTCAATCAAGCACCATAGAATACAAAAGTATTGATGAACGAATTGCCTCTTCTTGTTGCTTCAAACAGCGGATTCAGTCAGCGCCTCAGGGAATACATTCTGAAAAAACATGGTTCAATCAACTCGTTTTGCAGAACAACCGGGATAAAATATCCCGCACAAATGACTCCGTATCTCAAGGGGAAATGCCAGCCGGGTAAAAAAATGCTGGCGCGCCTCGAAAAAGATGGTGCTGATATCAAATGGCTGCAGAGTGGATATGCGAAAGGTGATGCTGTGGTGGCTCCGCTCAGTAATGTCATGGCAGTGTCACGGCATCGTGTTGAAATCGATAATCTGTTCAGGCAATTCAATATGCACTCTGGTAGAGGTGTCGATATCTGCAAGACAGAGATTGACGCTTATGCGGTTATTGATCATGCAGAATGTCTTGTTGATTTAACGGGATCGATCGAAACCTTTTTAGGGTATGCAAAGGGTGCGCTATCAGGAGTTTTGTTTGCCAGTTTAATCCATCCGGAAGATTATGCTGCAGTTGAAAGCGCGCTCCAACACCCGCGTTCGGGAGATGATATTGTTTCCTTTCAGTCGCGATTCAAAACAGGGAGTGGGGAGTATATTAATGTTGACTGGTGTTTGTATATAAGAGGCAAAATGATGACAGAATTAAGTGAATATGCCATAATTCTGAGGCATGCAGAGAATTAGTTATTATTGCTCAATACCCGAGGAGTTTGTATGCGGCTTATTCTCATGACTGGTAAGGGTGGTGTTGGCAAGACCTCTATGGCTGCCGCTACTGGGTTACGTTGTGCGGAACTGGGTTATAAAACCCTTGTCTTGAGTACTGATCCTGCCCATTCACTTGCTGACAGTTTCGACGTTGAGCTTGGTCATCAGCCAAAAAAAATTTGTGACAATCTTTGGGGAGCAGAACTCGATGTGCTTCAGGAGCTTGAAGAGAACTGGGGAACCGTCAAGCGCTACATTACCGAAGTCTTAAAGGCCAGAGGAGTTGATGGTGTGCAGGCCGAGGAACTTGCCATTCTGCCGGGAATGGATGAGATTTTTGGTCTTGTGAGGGTGTTTCGCCATCACAAGGAGGGGCATTATGATGTTATGATCATTGATTCAGCGCCGACGGGGACTGCCTTAAGGCTGTTAAGCATCCCTGAGGTAGCCGGGTGGTATATGAGACGGTTGTACAAGCCACTGGAAAATGTTGCCCTTTATCTCAGGCCGCTTGTAGAGCCGATTTTTCGTCCTCTTGCTGGTTTTTCGCTTCCAGACAGGAAGATGATGGATATTCCCTATGAGTTTTATGAACATATCAATGAACTCGGCAAGATTCTGATTGACCATACCATTACTTCTGTGCGTCTGGTAACCAATCCCGAAAAAATGGTGATCAAGGAGTCTCTTCGAGCGTATGCTTATCTTGGTCTGTATAATATTTCTGTAGATCTGGTGATTTCCAACCGGATTATTCCTTCAGAAGTGCATGATCCGTATTTCCGATACTGGAAAGAGAATCAGAAGATTTACCGTCAGGAAATCATTGACAATTTCACTCCACTACCTGTTAAGGAGATACCCCTTTATACCCGTGAAATATGTGGCATTGAAGCACTTGAAAAGCTTAAAGAGTTACTCTATGGTGATGAGGATCCTGCACAGGTATACTACAATCAGACTACTTTTAAGATAAGTCAGACGCCAGAAGGGTTCAATCTGGAGCTCTTTCTTCCTGGTATTCCCAAAGACAAGATAGAGCTTAGTAAAAGCGGTGACGAACTGACTATCAGTATTGGAAATCACCGGCGCAACATGGTTCTTCCTCAAGTTCTTGCAACACTACAAACAAAGGGTGCCGAGATGGAAGATAATCGACTCATTATCCGGTTTATTGAATAACTCACTGTGGATAAATAATCCAGGGGAAAAATAGTTTTTTATAGATATATTTTATATACATAGTCAGTTACATCACTATTAATAACGTTCGGTTTTCTGGCCGAAAAGGAGGTCGAGATGATACAGTTCAGGGTCGGTGACAAGATTGTTTACCATAAGCCTAAAAGTTCTTTTTGTCCTGGTCCCAGGGCTAAGCAGGTTTATCCTCTGGAGCATGGTGAGGAGTATCATTATGTGGTAGACAAGTTTTGGAAAGTTGCCTGCGTCAATGATGACGGGACGCTTGATGTGGTTACCAGGACAGGGAAAAAACACAGGCTTGAAGCCAGTGATCCCAATATTAAAAAAGCCCGCCTGCTTCAGTATTTTCTTTATCGTAAGCGCTTTGTTGGCCTGAACGAAGTGGTCTGATTGTTATTTCGTTAAGCTTATAAATGTGGCTTCTTTCAGTGCAGCCCAGCTTTGTGTAGCCTTTTTTCCTGAAGGAAGCGTGGTGAGTGGAGAGAGTGTTGCATTCTTGAAATTTGTATCGGTAATGTTCGTGCCATTGAGATTGGCACCTTCAAGATTGGCACCTTCAAGATCAGCATCAAAAAGAGATGCGCCTTCAAGATTGGCGTCGCTCAGGTTTGCACCGACGAGCATGGAACCATAAAGAACTGCATTGGAAAGGTTGGTTTTGCTGAGGTTTGCGCCTTTGAGAAAGGCACGGTCAAGGTTTGCGCCCTGAAGGTTTGCGCCCTGGAGTTGGGCGGACTTCATGTCGGCTTTATGGAAGTTGGCTTTGCGAAGATCTGCACCTGCCATATTGGCGTTATCAAGAGACGCGCCTTCAAAATTTGATCCGGCAAGAACAGCCTGTTGAAGATTAATGCCTTTGAGCTGAGCGTTTTCCAGTTTTTCTTCTTTCAGGGTGATACTTACTTCAGGGTTTTTGCTCCGCATCTTATTCCATGATTCAACATCTTCAGCAATCAATGCCGCCTGTTTTCTGCTTTCAGTCTGTGCTGCAACAGTCGTTTCGGCAGGCGAGGTACTTGAGTCATTCACTTTCTTTGCAAATTCAAGGGTCGGCGGAGTGTCATAGGTGAATGGGCCCATCTCCGGTTCGGTTATAAATTTTGCATTATGTCGTGAACTCCATGACGATGAAGCTCTTTCCCCTGATGGCAGGATGGTATTATTGGATAGTGTAGCTCCTGCAAGATCAGCCTGTTCTATGAACATGGCGTCTTTGAGGTTTGTTCCTTTCAAGTTCGCATTTTGAAGATCAGCCTCAAAAAGAATGGTCTTTGTCAGGTCGGCCTGACTGAAGTCTGAGTTTGCCATCATGCTCCATCTCAGGTTGGCACCTTGAAGATTTGCTGCAATACCTTTAGCACCTTTCATAAACGATCGTTTGAGATTTGCCTTGACAAGGCAGGCCCCAGACAGGTCAGTATTTTTCAGATTCGCTTTTTGAAGAGATGCCATGGTGAGGTTTGATGCCTTCATGTCTGCCATGTTGAGCGTTGAACCGTTGAGTTCCGCGCTGATAAGAAGAGTTTTACTGAGGTTTGCTCCAGTCAGATTGTCATCTTCCAGTTTTGCCTTGTACAGGTCAATGCTTTTTCCGGGTTGAGCGAGGCGCATGGCATTCCATTCTGATACGCTTTTTTTTAGCAAACCAAGAGTTTCCTCATCATAACCTGATGCAGGTTGTGCCATCAAAAGCGTCATACCTGACAGAAGAATCGCAATGATGGATCGTTGAAGTTTCATAACTGCTCTCTTTAATGTTTAAAGCGTAAAAAACGTAACAAGGGCTCTTTTCAGAGAGGTAACTCTGTTTTAATAAAAAGTAATAAAATAAGTGCTGTGTGGAGAAAATTTATTGTGGTCGCAAGTGGTTTATTTATTAATGCATTATTAAATAATAAGTTGTTTTCAAATTATTAACGATTGTATCATGGATACCGCAACAGCATATAAAGGGAAAGTTCTTGTTGCTGGGGCAACGGGAAAAACAGGGCAATGGGTCGTGAGAAGACTTCTCCATTACGGTGTACCGGTAAGAGTGTTTTCGAGGGAGAGGGAGAAGGCGCTCAGTATGTTTGGTGAGAGCGTTGAAATTGTCACTGGCAAGATTCAAAGCGATGTCGATATTGCTGATGCCGTAACAGGGTGTGATGCGGTTATTTCTGCACTTGGCTCCAGTTCGGTTTCAGGAGAGTCCTCTCCAGGTGAGGTGGATAGGGATGGGGTGATCAGGCTTATTGATGAATCGGCAAAAAAAGGAGTAAAACATTTTGGAATAGTCAGTTCTATGGCTGTTACAAAGTGGTATCATCCGCTCAATCTTTTTGGTGGGGTACTGCTTAAAAAATGGGAAGCTGAAGAGCATCTGAGAAAGGTATTCTCACAGGCGGGCCGAACGTATACCATTGTAAGACCAGGAGGATTGAAGGATGGTGAACCTCTGCATCATAAGCTCCATGTTGATATCGGCGACAGGTTGTGGAGCGGGTGGATTAATCGTTCTGATGTCGCGGAACTTCTTGTTGTGGCATTATGGCTTGACAAGGCAAAAAATAAAACATTTGAAGTGATCAATGAAGCCGAGGAAGAGCAAAAGGGGCTTGAGAAATACTATGACCGCCTTCCTGAATAAAATGCTTTTACGTCACATCTGTCGGACGTTTTGTCAGGTGCTTTCTCGGTGATGCTTACAGATTATTAATGGCATGCAGAAGTTCATGGCCGCTGAATGGTTTTTTTAGGGTGGTATCCGCTCCGAGGGCATCGGCCAGAACAAGGAAATTTTCTGGACCGACTTGTCCTCCACCGGAAATGGCGATAATTTTTATGGATGGATAATGTTTTTTTACCTCAATAATGGTTTCAATACCTTCTTTTTGAGGCATGATGAGGTCGGTGATCATTACAGCAATATCTTTTTGCTCCTTCAGAAGCAAAAGGCCGTTTATACCATTGTCAGCTTCGAAAACGGTATAATTTTCTCTTTTCAGTAGGGTGCAGATAAATTTTCTGACAGCTGCTTCATCTTCTACAACAAGAATTTTCATGATGGACAGGTTATAAGAGTGGTTGCGAGTTTTTTTTGGGGGGCGCGAAATGTTGAGCAAGATACGTGTTTTCAGAAAAAGTTCATTGGAACTTTTGTGCTCTTTTTTTAAAGAAGGTAATATCAATACCTGTGGCAGTCAAAAGATTGACTGCAACCGAAACGGTAATATACCAGGTCCATGCAAGTCCTAGAAATTTCAGGACGAAAACTATGCCCATACTGGCAACCAGTCCAATGCCAAGACTTGCAGGATGAAAAGATCTTTTGCTTTTTGATAACAGAAAGAGTCCAAGGAGGCCTCCATAAGTGAACGAAGCGATTTCGAGGCCGACCATGACAATCGCCTTGTTACCAGTGTCAAACATGAGTGCAACGATGATGAGCAGTACGGCCCAGAAAAAACTGATCCACCTTGAGAAGCCGAGCGAAGCCTTGCCTCCAAGGATGTCGTTTACCGTTGAGGAGGCCAGGGCATTAATTGCAGAACTGTGGGTGGACATGGCGGCTGACAACACGCCAGCTATCAGTAATCCTTTTAATCCTGCAGGGAGGTAATGCACAATAAAAAAGGCAAACTCCCGATCTTTTTCCACTGTGGCTCCATGCATGAAGATTGAGATCAGAGAGCCTGCAAACAGAAACACTGAAAACTGGAAAAAAACAAAAAATCCACTACCAATCATTGCTTTTTTGGCTGATTTCAGATTTTTACAACCGAGTACTCGCTGTACCATCATATAGTCAACTCCATGGGAAGAAAGGGAGAGCAGAATACCGCCGATAAAGGCGCTGAAAAAGGTAAAGGGGTTGGTGAAAATATGCGTGTCTGTATTGATGATATTGAGTTTTCCTGAGCTGCCGAGTGTCGCAAGGATGTCAGGAAGGGTCCTGTCTATGTTGTAAAGAAGAAATACGATAGAGAGAATACCGCCGAGAAGGTATAGCGCAAACTGAAAACTTTCAAGCCAGATAACTGCTTTAATACCTCCTGAGAGGGTATAGATCAGGGTGACAATACCGATGATCATGATGGAAAGTGGCAGATTCCATCCGGTGACTACCTGCACAACGACACCGGCAGCCAGAAATCTGACAGCATCTCCAAGCGTTCTGGTTACAAGAAACACAAGAGCTGCCAGTTTTTGCATGGCAGGCCCGAATCTTATGCCGATGATTTCATAAATCGAACTGACTCCATGTTTGAAATACATGGGCAAGAGCACAAAACTGACAATGATTCTGCCGATGATATAACCCATTGCAAGTTGAAGAAAGCTCCAGTCGCCCCGATAGGCAAGACCGGGCACGCTGACGAAGGTCAGTACCGAAGTTTCGGAAGCGACAATGGAGAGCATGGAAATAATCCAGGGGAGATTGTGACCGCCGTGAAAATAGTCTCTGGAATTATTATTGCTTTTGCCATGCCATAGACCGAAGAGTGTATTGCCAATGAGAAAGAGAATAATGATTGCAAGATCGATGGTCTGCATGGTTTATAAAGGCATAGTTAATCGTAGAGGTGAAAGCCTTTTTTGATTTCTGAAAATTCAGCTTCGTCATGTTGCCATGACGAAATAATGCTGCCGGTATTGAGACCACTGAGTATCATGGTACGGATATGACTGTTGCCAGCCAGAAGATCAAAAGCAGGATGGGTGTCGTTGAATTCATACACTCCGTTGAGAAAATGCAAATGTTCAGGGTAGAGTTCCTGCAGTGCAGCAGTCATGGCAACTCCTGTGGCGAATGGTCTGAAGCGTGAGTGATCGGTAACCTGCAACCAGATGCCTCCTATAACTTCCCCGTTAAACTTATGAAATGTCGGTTTGAACCATACCGGACGGAAAAGAACTCCTTCGAGTCCGTTTTTTGCACAATGTTCGGCTAGTTCGTAAGGCTTGATGAACGGTGCACCGGAAAGTTGAAAGGGTGTTGTTGTACCTCTTCCTTCGGAAACATTGATCCCTTCAAACAGGCACATTCCGGGATAAACCTCTGCAGTCGCATAGGTCGGCATGTTCGGTGATGGCGGAATCCAGGGCAGTGCGGTTTCAGGGAAGAGCATAGAACGGTTCCAGCCTTCCATTGCGATAACGCTTAGGTTGATATCGAGTTTTTTTACTCTACAATAGAGGTGGGCAAGCTCCCCTGCCGTCATTCCGTGTCGGATGGGTATAGGGAAAATACCTACAAATGAGTGGAATAACGGATCAAGCAGCGGCCCTTCGATAATGCTTCCACCCAGAGGGTTCGGGCGGTCGAGTACTATAATTTCAATATCACTGCCGGCAACAGCTTCCATAAACAGTGCCAAGGTGTTGATATAGGTGTAATAACGTGAGCCAACATCCTGAATATCAAAGAGGATAAGATCAATATTATCAAGCAGTGCCTTGTCGGGAAGAAGTGACTCTGCTGTGTTGCCGTAAAGGCTCACTATTTCACACTCAATGTCCGGCTGATAACTGACGGAAATCTGATCCTGTTCGGTAGCGAAAAGACCATGTTCAGGAGAAAAAATCCTTTTGAGGTGCAATCCTTGTTTTTTCAGAATGTTCCATGAGTATTGCAATTCAGGAGTCACGGATGTCTGATTGACAATGAGTGCTATGTTCCTTTTACAAAGGCTTTTGGTGTTTCTGAGCAGGATGTCGAGTCCAGTTGTTACCATGCTTTTTCCCTGTCTTGTTTCTGATGCTCAATTACTGTCGTACTGCAGGTATCGACAATGGCATTGATGATGGTTGTTTCAGGTTTAACCGTTACTCCAGGCAGGAGAACGGAATTTCTGATAATACATCCGGCTGCTATGCGGCATCCTTTCCCAATAACTGAACCGGAAATTTCAGCATCTGTATTGATGACTGCTTCTGGAGATATTGCATGCGGATGCATGCCAATCGCAAGGTTCATCTGGTCAGACATGCTGGTTATTTCCTGGGTTTTATCGAGATTTGCCTGCCAGTAGTTCGGCATGGAACCGATATCTTTCCATAGCCCCTCATGAAGGTAATAGCTCAAGCCTCCGTTATCAATAAGCCCAGTAAATCCTGTATCAACAATTCCAGAAAATTCATCTTTCAAAAAACTGAAGATTTTTGGAGTGAAAACAGCAACGCCGGTATAGATATACGAAGAAACAAGTCCTGTATGGCGGGTGTTTCTGAAATCTTTGACAAGCATATCTTTAACACCGATATGTCCTATTGCTGTTGCTTCCGGTGTTTCATATAAAGTAAGGGTTCCTGGCCGGCCAGAGTGGTGATGGTGGTGTATCAGTGCCCTGAAATCAATATCCGAAATAATGTCGCTGTTGACCAAGAGGAATTCTTCCGTTCCAAGAAGTTTTTCGCATTTTTTCAGGCCGCCTCCTGTGCCGAGAATTACCGGCTCTTCTGAAAACGTGATCGTAAGGTCAGCGAGATCGCTTGATTCGATAAAGCGTCTGAGGGCAAGAGAGTGATGGTGAATGTTGCAGATAATTTCAGTGATTCCCGCCTGTTTCAGCAAAAAAAAGGTATAGAAAAGGCTCGGTATATTCAGAATCGGGATCAGCGGTTTGGGGATATGATCGGTTAATGGACGCAATCGGGTACCGAAGCCTGCAGCAAGGATAAATGCTTTCATGCAGCAGTACCTTCGAGAAGAGTATAAAGGATCTCCCCTGCAGTTTTCAGCTCTTTTCTTACGTTAATATAATCAGTCAGATAGCTTAGTGTCGGTGCAATCGAGTGTTTGAAAGTGCTGTTTTGTTTAACGCAGGTCTGGTAACAGAAGGTGCCAACTGCCTTGATATTTCGTTGAAAGGCCATGATATCGAAATAATAAAGATACTCGTCTAAACTCATGGTGTTCAGTTCATGGGTGCAGAGAGCATTGTAGTGATAGACCTTCAGCTCTTCGGTCAGCTCAGGGTTGAGCTTGACATAAGAGTCACGGAGCAGAGAGACGGCATCATACTGCGGGAGGCCCATGCGTGCATCCTGAAAGTCTATAATCACGGGTTTTTGGTGGTGAACAAGAATATTTCGGCTGTGAAAATCCCGATGATTCAGAACAAAGTGTTGAGGTTTGACAAGGATCTCTGCAATGGATTCAAATTCGTCTCGTAATCTGCTGACAGAGTGACGATCGAAAGCAGGAGAAAAGTAGTTGAGCAGAGCATGAGAGATAAAAAAATCAAATTCAAACATCAGCTTTTCATGATCGAAACAGATGCTGAACGGAATTTTGTTTTTTTGCCCCTGTATGCTCTGAATCTGTATAAGAATATCGATGATCTCTCGGTACAGGACAGGAGCGGTGTGCTCTAATGATGAACCGAAAATGTTCTGCAGGAGGAGATCCCCGCAGTCTTCAAGAAGCAGGAGTGCGTGTTCGGTATCAATGGCTATCAGCGCAGGTATCGGAATGGCATGACGTGATAAAAGGCTGTGCAGTACCAGAAAGGGATAATCGTTGGGGGTTGATGCTTCAAATGCAGGATCGTAACAGGCGATAGAAGTTCCGAGTCTGCCTGCTACCCTGAAATATTGACGACTTGAGGCATCTCCCTGTATTTTAGTGATAGAAAGGGTTTTGCTGCAGTGTGCACTGAAAAGTTCGGTGATATTATTCTGAATGGTCATAGGGGTAACCCTTTGCGGAAAGCAAAAAAAAAGCACCCTATACTCAGGTATAAGGTGCTTTTTTTAAAACGGCAACTCTTACTTTTTTGTAATAGCTGAAGATACAGACTGCAATGCCTGATTAAGTGCATTTAAAAGGCTTCCTACAAGATCGGAGGCTGTCTTTCCAAGAGGCTCAATAAGCGATGTTGCTGTTTTAATTCCGCTGGTCAGCAACTCAACCTGTGACTGGGCAAGTTTTCCTACGGTCTCAAAAAGATTGCTGATGGCGCCTGATACATCATTTGTTCCGTTTGACATAGCTGTTTTGTTTAGAGTTTGGAAGAAAGGTATTGTTGAAAAATTAATTCCGGTAAGTTATTACCGAATTTTACTCAATTTAAAACATTTTCAACTTCAGAACAAATAGAAAAATAGGGTACAAAGCGTTTCTTCCTCCCTGGATTGATAATCAGTATCTATCGCAGGTGTAAGAACATGCAGAAAAATCGTCTGAAAAAGGTATTGCTTTCTGGCTCATTTCATAATGATAAGATGAGGCAAAAATATTTGTATTCTGTAGCTTTTGCTTTTTTTTTGACACCAATCTCTCACGGAATGCCTGCTTATACTGAAGTGCGCGACACATACAGCAAAGTAGGCGATATATTATGATAAAAAGTGATAAAACGATAATAACCACGTCCCAAAAAACAGGATCAGTGACAACTTGATGAAAAGGCATGAAAACATAAGCCGCCTATTTTTACATCGACAGGCGGCTACATGTGGATGGGCTCAATCAATTAAACTCATAGCGAATACCGGCAAGGAAATTACTGTTTGAAAACTTGTACGTTCCAAAACTATCAGTGAACGATGAAGGTTTAAGAAAGCGATAACCAAAATCAATAGTAAGGTTACTGGTAGCCTTTATGCCAATACCAGCACCAAGCTGCCAGGCGAATACTGTGGTCGTACGATCTGCTTCACCTTCATTTTTGGAGGTAATGATGTCTCCACCAATACCAGCAGTCACATACGGGGAGATACTTGAATTATTAAGCTCGACATCATAATAACCATTGACCATAGAGGTGAACTGTGTTACCGAGTCATCTAAAGGATCAACCACATGATAAAACGTATCTACTTTGTTTGTCTGATAACCGAGTGCAATTTCAAGGCGGCAAGC
>CAIPYV010000075.1 GCA_903869365.1 uncultured Chlorobiaceae bacterium | reverse complement strand
GAAACCGGGGAGGCGGGTTTTGCCGGTGAGGAGCTGCTGCATGGCAGCCTGCTTGATGTTGCGCTTTTTGGTAATGAGCCGTTCCAGACCGTTCAGCAGCGCATCCACATCGCTCAACGCCTCAGCAATGGCGAGTTGTTCAATGAGAGGGGGAATAGGGACAATAACAAGTTTCAAATTGTGTTGACCAATGTTTGCACGAATCGCCCCTTGCCCCATCGGAATGATCTGTAAACGTATAATTGGTGAACGGAGTGCGTAGCCCGAGTATATAGGATCAAGACTTTGGTCAGTTGGTCGCCCACGAATTACGAATCCACCAAACACAACTCGTTCTGTTCCGAGGTAAGCTGCCGCTAAACCGACCTCTTCTTGCGTCTCAGAAGTACGATTGAAGAGTACATCCCCTCTTTGAACTGCGTAAGAGTTAGCTACAGGTTGAATCAACGTAACCCGACCCGTAATTTCCGGGCCATAGATATGTGAATAGGTTATAGGCTCTAAAACATTGATAAAGCGAATGCCTTGGCCATAAGAGGATTTATCTGCGTTAACTCCGTTACGGAACGCAAAAAGTTCATCAAAAGATTTTACATCCCAATCCTCGGGGATCAACCCAACCTCGGTCAGCTTGTAACCGGGCTTCACCTCTGCACTCATGCCTTCCCCTCCTTTCCTGTTCTATCCGGAAAAAAACGGAGTGTTGTTGAGGTGAGGGTTGGCATCTGACGGATAACGATCTGGTTGAGCCGTTTCAGGCGGAGTCCGCCTGCTTCAGTTCTAAACCTCTCGAATTCGACGGGTTTAGAATCCTGGCAAATCCATATACCAATCTCAAGGCCAGTGTAAGGATAGAAAAAGATGACGCTGATTGTGTCGCTGTTGAGCCCAGCCTTGCTTTTAATTATGGCATATTCGCCATAATTAAAAGCATCGTTTCCGTTGCTGAAAATGCTGAGAGTTATTCCCTGAACATCGACGATGGATTTCCTTGATTTGCTCACAGGTTAGCTCCCATCATTTTTAAATGCCCATCCACTTTTGCTGCAAGTGCATCCACCTCTTCGACAAGCTGTGGCAGTGGAGTGTCATAGCGTTCGGCCAGTTGGCGGATGCGACCGGTGAGGGTTTGGGAGACGCGGTCGAGTTCGCCCTGCACAACGGTTGAGAGGCTTGCCATCCATTTGTCATCTACCACCAGCCTCTTGATTTCGGTCTCGGTGAGTTTGGGGTAGTGCTGGTAGGCCACCCTGTCGAGCGAAGCCTCAAGCTCCTTCACGGTGCGTTTGAGGATGGTTTCGCTCTCGGACAGTACGAGCCAGCTTTTGAGTACGGCGAATTCCTCTCTGCCCTCCCTGTCAGCCTTGAGCTCCTTGATACGTGCATTGACTTCGGCCTTTGCAATTTTATCGAGGGCACCGAGATAACCCTCTTCTCCGCCGTGTTCCTCTTCCAGTTCGGTGAGGCTGGCGGTGGCGGATTCCAGTTGAGCCTCTTTTGCTTCAATGGCCGCCTGCTCTGTGGCGAAGTAGCGGGCAACAATAAGCGATTTTGGTAGCAAATCACAGACCCACCCCTTGTCTTTGCTCCTGCCTTTTTTGTCGGTTTCGATGATGCGTACCGGTTTTGCGACCCACCCATCGAGAGCAATCAGATAGCAGTCGTCCTGCATGGTTTCGGCCCAGTAGTCCATCAGGTGCTGGTAAATATCATAGGCATCGATCAACGGTGCAGGCTTGAAGGTGTTTAGCAGTGCTTCGGAAATGTTCTCGATCAGTGCCTTGGGGTGGCCCCCTCGTGAGAAGCTGGTGAGTTGTGGCACAGTGATCTGGCGCCACTGGTTGAAGCGTTCAGTTGCAGTCTCGTTGAAGGCGGTAAACTCCGGGTGGCTGAAGATGGCAGGTTTGACCTCCGGGAGTAGTAAACTGATGCGGGCGTAGCCGGGGCGCAACGGTTCAAAAAGTGTGGCGCGCACTCCGGGGAGAAGCTGCCAGTAGTCGGCAAAAGCGTCGATGTCACGCTCGGGGATGCCGCCGTTCAGATGGCCATTGATATCCTGCAGGTCCTCCGGTTCGGCGCTGTCGATGTAGCGTGGAAGGTTGAGGTTGAAGTCGTTTTTCGGGTCGGCAATCTCTGCAAAGGGGACCATGCGGGCATAGTGCGGAGTGTCAGTCTGCCGGGCAAAGGTATCGACGATGCGGTGGATGTCCTGCTCGCGCAGGCGGTTCTTGTTGCCATCCTTGATAAATCCCTTGCTGGCATCAATCATGAAAATACCCCTGCGAGCAGCGGCATTCTCCTTGTCGAGCACCAGAATACAGGCAGGGATGCCGGTGCCATAGAAGAGGTTGGCTGGCAGGCCGATGATCCCCTTGAGAATACCGGAACGGACAAGCTGCTCACGAATGACAGCCTCGGCATTGCCCCGGAAGAGCACACCATGCGGCAGGATACAGGCACCTTTACCGGTACTCTTCATGCTACGGATAATGTGCAGCAGGTAGGCATAGTCGCCCTGTTTGGCGGGCGGCTCACCCCAGGAAAAGCGTTGGTATGGATCGTTTGAGGGGGTAAGGCCCGTGCTCCATGACTTGTCGGAAAAGGGTGGATTGGCGACAACGTAGTCGTAGGTGCGCAAGCTCTCGCCATCCTTGAATTTGGGCGAGGCCAGCGTGTTGCCCGAGAGAATGTTTGCCGTCGGAAAGTCGTGCAGAATCATGTTCATGCGGGCAAGACCGGCGGTGGTCACGTCCTTCTCCTGACCTTCGAGGGTGATGTGCTTGCCAGCCTCTGCGGCTACCTTCAGCAAAAGCGATCCGGAACCGGAAGTGGGATCATGCGCTGTGGTTGATGCTCTGGTATTATCGGGCGAAATGCCGACTACTTTAGCGATAATGCGGCTCACCTCGGACGGGGTGTAGAACTGCCCTTTGGATTTACCCGATTCTGTGGCGAAGTGACGCATCAGATACTCGTAGGCGTCTCCGAGAATATCGTCGTGCTCCGCGCGGTTTTGCGAGAAGTCGAGTTCCGGCTTTTGAAAGATGCTCACCAGGTTGGAGAGCTTCTCCACCATGTCCTTCCCTTCGCCGAGCTTGTTGGGGTCGTTGAAATCAGGGAAATCGCTTTTCGACAATCGTGCATTGGCATCAACCAGCGGAGCGATGATCTGCGTGTTGATCTTGTCGCCGATGTCGCTCTTGCCCTTGAGAGTGATCATGTCCTTGAAGCTCGACCCTTTCGGGATGATAACTGGTGGAGCAAAGTGGTCGCTGTCGCCGTATTTGTCGGTGATGTATTTGATGAACAGCATAAACAGGACATAGTCCTTGTACTGGCTGGCATCCATGCCTCCGCGCAATTCATCGCAGGAGGCCCAGAGAGAAGAGTAGAGATCAGATTTTTTTAGAGCCATAAAACCTTTTTGGTATTTACTAAGAAATTAAAATTGTAATCCTGAGGGGCGGTGCTTCATGCCCTGAACTCAAAGTGACCGAATCTGCTCATAATCAGTCAACTTCTTTTTCAATAAGAAAATATACGATTGCAGACTAAGCACGGCAACAAGAAGAAGTGAGTTTTTAATAACCCTTTTCTTTGGGTCAACTCAGAAATTATTTTAGGAGTAACAGATAAAAAGATATCTCATGAGTTAAGAGCAAAATAAAGGTGGGTATTTTGGGTATCCCTTTGTGTGGAACAAACGATGTTTAAGACACCTAACCTGAGCGATCAGGGATAAAAAAAGCTCTCAACTTATAGGCTAAAGTGTTATATTGAAATGGGTAACGTCGAAATTACCACCCAATATTACACAACCTAATAGGTAAAGAGCTTTATGGCAAAAGATACACGGTTTCAGGATAAAAAAGAACAGAAAATCAGTGCAATTCAGCCAACTGATGAACGCATGACCAGTAGAGCTGGATTGGCCCTGTTTGAGGCATATATTCGCAACATCCAGATTCTGCCTCTGATTGATCGATGGTTTGGCTCGATGCGCAAAAACAGCAAAGGTCTTGCCATCACTGAGTTGTTTGTTCAGTTGTTCTGTTTTTTCATGGACGGCACCAGTCGCCATATCACTTGGTTTGATCATCTAAAGGCGGATGAGGGTTATGCCGGAGTAATTGGCAGCAGCAATCTGGCTTCGTCTCATACGATCAAACGATTGTTCAGCCAGTTTTCATTTGTGCGTGGATACCTGTTTCGGCGACTACTGCAGCACCTCTTCATCTGGCGACTCAAGATTACGAAGCCGAAGGTCATTATGCTCGGCATGGATACCATGGTGCTCGACAATGATGATGCTCCAAAACGGCACGGTGTACAACCGACTTACAAGAAGGTCAAAGGTTTTCATCCCCTGCAGCTGAATTGGGGTCGATTCTTTGTTGACGCAGTATTCCGGGGAGGTAAGAAGCACTCCAATCATAGTGATACCGCCGATAGTATGCTGGTTTATATCGTTGAGAAAATCCGCAAAGAGTATCGTCCCGATGTACCGATTATAGTACGAATGGATGCTGGCTTTTATGATCATGAGTTGTTTGAAATCATGGAGTACCTCAAGGTCGGCTACTACTGTGGTGGTAAGCACTATCCCAATGTCATGAATGCCGCAGGTTTGGCCAAAGACTGGCAGACTTTTTCTTCCAAGGATCAAAGAGAGATCTGGCAGTATACTGAATTTAAAACAAGACAAGGTGGATGGCACAAAGCCCGCCGAACAATCTATAGCCGCTTGATCCAGCATGGCACGCAGTTGGCTTTGCCGGGCCTGGTCAAGGATAGCATCATCATCACAAATCTCGGAATGGGTGGACAACTTGACGAACAGATCCGTAAGGCTGGCCAAGAGCATCTCCTGTCAGCTCATAATATTCTTGCCGAGTATCATCAACGTGGCGCTGATGAACTGGCCAACAGAGCCCTGAAAAACTTTGGGCATGAGCAGTTACCATTCAAGCGTTTTGCCGCTAACACTGCCTGGTATTATCTGATGTGTGTGAGCCATAACCTGTTCGAGGCGTTCAAGGAAGATGTCAGTGCGCCGGTCATTTCAGTGAGCTTTTACGCTGACACCATCCGTCGTCAACTCATTGATACGGCAGGCAAGATTGTCCGCCATGCAGGAAAACTGATTATGAAAGTACCAAGAGCTACTTTTGAGCGATTACAGCTTGATCGTTTGTTTGCAGCCTGTCAGAATGCGCCGATAATGACTGGTTAAAAAAACCAGTTTTGATGGGATTATGTGCCTCGTTTATTATGGAAGAGGTAGGCTCGGTAAGATCAAAAAGAGTGTTAATACAGTGTCGATCAGATACATGCCAGATGATTCAGGCAGAAAATCTGCATTTCTCAATGTCCGGATAATAATTTCTGATCAGTTCAGCTATCGCTATCATATTATTGCATTTTATGGCGATCTGAACTGTCCGGATTATTACTTATCGCTCAACTTAGGGACACAGTCATTGTAAACATACCGCTTTCGGTCTGATGCTGATATCCCACCAACGAAGGCTTGATGAACGCTTCAGTCTTTTTTCCAGATTCTTTTTTTCTTTACCACAGAGCTTGATACCCTTCTCGTATACCGTCTTTACCAGTATTGACCT